>JAIVGW010000092.1 GCA_020201415.1 Lentisphaerota bacterium | reverse complement strand
ACTCGGGGCCGGAGCCTTAAACGAAGGTTGCGCGATATATGCCACCGGCACGGTCGAATGCATCTGCCCGGCATTCGCGAAACCCGTGACAGGCAGGCGTTTGATGCAAAGCAACCTCTGCACCTACGACCACGCCGCGCGTAAGATGTATGCCACGGTGGCCTTCAGCCTGACTGGGGGCAACCTGTTAAAATGGTTCCGGGACGAATTCGGCCAACCCGAAGTCCAGCGCGCCGCCACCGGTAACGGTGACGCCTATGCCCTGTTGCTGGAGCAACTGCCGCCCCATCCCACGCCGCTGCAAGTCCTGCCATATTTCACTCCGAGCGGCACGCCCTACTTCGACCCGCACGCCAACGGGGCGATTATGGGGCTTACCTTGCAGACATCGCGTTGCGAAATCCTCAAAGCCCTGCTGGAAGGCGTGGCTCTGGAAATGCGACTGAACCTGGATATCCTGCAACAATCCGGAATCCCCGTCCGTGAACTGCGAGCCACCGGCGGCGGATCCCGCAGCCGCCGCTGGAATCAGCTCAAAGCCGACATCCTCAACCGCCCGCTCACCGCCATCGCCGTGCCTGAGGCCGGCTGCCTGGGCGCGGCCATGCTGGCCTGCGCCGCGCGCACCGCCAACAATACGGCCACATTGGCAACAACCTGGGTCAAACTCGGCGAAACATTTCCGCCTAATCCGGAAAATACCGTCCAATATGACGAAAAATTCAAAAAATACCGACGCCTCTATCATACACTGAAACAATCGTCCATTGACACCTGAGTCGTTTTCAGCTTGCGCCGAAACCCAACACAAACTGAAGCCGAAGTGCTTATGTTCGGCAAACCGGGTTTGCGATTGCGCTAGGACATAATTATGTTAGCATTTCTGCCCATGGGTTTTTGTCCGGCTAATACGCGGCTATTCGTAAGCGACAGGAGGTTTTGAACATGATCAGGCTGGGAGTTATGGGATACGGCAGCCGCAGCAACTCAGTGGTCCGCCACGCGCTGCGCCGGGTGGATCCCGATGTCCGCGTTACGGGCATCGTCGATCCGGATCAGGCCGGCGTCCGGGCCCGCCTGGACGACTGCGACCGGAACGACGCGCAGTTCTATCCCGACTTGCGCACCATGATGCGCCGGGCCCGGCCCGACGCGCTGATGATCGGCACCCGTTGCAATCTGCACACCCCTTATGCCGTTCAGGCCGCCGCTTACGACCTGCCGCTTTATCTGGAAAAGCCGGTAGCAATTTCCATGACCCAGGCACAAACCCTGGAACGCGCCTACCGCAAAGCCCGTTGTCCGGTAGTGGTGAGTTTTCCATTGCGGGTTTCGCCGCTGTGCAGCATGACCCGGGAATTTATCAACCGCGATTGCATAGGCCGGCCTGAACATATCACCGCCTTGAATTACGTCCCTTATGGAACATGTTACTGGGAGGGCGGCTACCGCGACTACAATGTGACCCAGGGGTTGTTTCTGCAAAAAGCCACCCACGATCTGGATTACATGATGTTTCTTATGGACTCACCCATCGTGCGCGTGGCGGCCATGGCCGCGCGCGGCCGGGTCTTTGGCGGCAACAAGCGCGCCGGACTGACCTGCGCTAAATGCCGCGAACAGGACACCTGTCCGGAAAGTCCCGCCAACCGCCAACGCAATCAATCCGGCGGCACGCTCAAAGACCACTTGTGTCCTTTCGGCAAGGACTGCGGATCTCCGGCCACCGGGATCAATGAGGACGCATCCAGCGCCCTGTTGGAATTCGCCTCCGGCGCCCAGGGTATATATACCCAGGTGTTTTACAGCCGCCGCGACGCCCACCGCCGCGGCGCCATCATCAGCGGTTACCAAGGCACGCTGGATTTCGATTGGACGCGTAACGATCTCAAATACATCCGGCACCACGCCCCCTTCAGCGATACCGTCAAGGCCGGGGAGGGCCTCAGCCACTTCGGCGGTGATCTGGAATTAGCCTATGACTTCATTGGCATCATCAAGGGCCGGGGCCGTTCCCGTACCACCATGCAGGACGGACTGCGCAGTGTTTACGCCTGCCTGTCCGCCAAAGAGTCCGCGGAAAAGGGCCGCTTCGTCAAGGTGCGTCAGATTGACTGATCGTGAGTCAAAGCCACTGCAAGCCGATTGTCGACAAATCGCTTTCCGTGCGATAATGATAAACGGTCAACAGCATCTGATTTTTTTGTTCCACCACCTGCCAGACGGCACGATAGCGGTTGCAACGCCGGTAGAGATCTTCGAAACGGCCGAATATATAACGCCATTCACGGCGCCAGACCAACTCGCCGGGCCGCGGTCCGGGACGGAACACCGCGCCGCGAATATCCTTGTATTTGTTTAAAATTTTGGCGCACCATTCGTCGGGCGATTTCGTCTGACGCAGAATGACATCCGCCGGTGAAAACACCCAGAGAAAGAGGCGGCGCCAGCGCCAATCAAATTCCATCAGCTTGCTTCCGGCCTGCAGCGAAATACCCGTCATGCGGCATTCGGGATTCAACTGAAAGGCCACATCCAGAAACTCCCAGATCACCGGCCCATGCAGCATCACTTTAAAAGTCTCCGCCAGGCGCCGGAAAACCCGCAATGGTTCGCGATAACTGGCACGTTCAAAATGGAATTTGAACAGGCAATGCAGCCCGGCGGAAGCCTGAAAAAAAGCCGTCAGCAGGCGGCGTCCGTCCGGCATTGAATAAAGGCAGGCTGACCAGCCCGGCGGCGGCTCAGTCACCGGCGACGCCTCGCCGCCCAGAACACGCACTTCGCCGGCAAGCTTTTCGTAACGGCGGTTAATTTTATCGGAAGTCATGGACGCCTGCATCCGCGTCCATTCCATCTCCAGCCGGCGCGCAACGTCATCTTCCATTTCAATCTGCGCGAACCCGCTATGCGTCTGGTGGTGCGAGAGTTCCCAGTCCACCGGAACTTCAAAAGAGAAACCGTCCCAGGCAAAACGGTGATACTGCGGCACGTCGGCGTTGGGCATCAGGCCAGATCCTGACCATCGATGGTTCCGACCTCGATCTTGACTTCATCGCGTTTAGCTACACGACTGACGGCGCCATCATCGATCCAAACCACTTCATCGGATGCCGAGAGCATCTTCATGTCATGCGTGGCGGAGATCACGGTGATGTTCATCTCGGTTTTCATGCGCCCCAGGAGTTGAATGATCTCCTCGCCGGTACGCAGGTCGAGATTGCCCGTCGGTTCGTCCGCCAGGATTACGTCAGGATGATTGACTATGGCGCGGGCAATGGCCACACGCTGCTGCTGCCCGCCGGATAACTCCGAAGGCAGATGGTGCAAACGATGCCCCAGCCCAACCTGTTCCAACGAATCCGAAGCGTCCTGCCGCGCATCAGTGGGGTTACGCCCGGAAAATATACGGGCAATGGCCACATTTTCCAGAGCCGTCATGGAAGCAATCAGGTTGAACGACTGGAAGATAAAACCGATCTTATGACAACGGATCCAAGCCATCTGTCCGGAAGACAAATCCCGGAGCCGCTGTCCTTCCATGAACACGTCGCCCGTGGAGGGCTGATCCAGACCGCCAATCATGTTGAAAAAAGTTGACTTGCCGGAACCGGAAGGACCCATGATTGAAACATAAGTACCACGATGAATTTCCAGGGAAATGCCGCGCAGGGCATGTACGATTTCAGCCCCCATGTCATACTTCTTGGTAACCGCGTCCGTCTTGATAATAACTGAATTGTCCGTCATTCCTCAACCCTCATGGCATC
>JAIVGW010000091.1 GCA_020201415.1 Lentisphaerota bacterium | reverse complement strand
CATAATCCCTGATCTGCTGCTCGAGTTCCACAACAGCCTCGCGGCCGGTCCCTGAAACCGCCTGATAAGTGCTGGCAATCATGCGCCGTACCCGCGCCGCACGATACAATGGCGCCACGGCCATCAAGGCGATGATGGTGCTGCAATTAGGGTTGGCCAAAAAACCCTGGTGTTGGTCCATGGCCCCGGCATTGACCTCCGGGATCACCAGCGGTACGCGGGCATCCATACGGAAATCATCGCCGTTGTCGATCACCGTCACCCCCTGCTCCGCCGCCTGCCAGCCGAACTGCTGGGAAGCGCCCTTGGCGCCTTCCGTGCCGGCAAAAAAGGCGAAGTCCAGCCCCTTGAAGGCCTCGGGTGTGGTGGGCACCACATGATAAGACTCGCCATCAACCACTTCATCACGTTCGGTGCGGGCCATGATGATGATTTCCGACGCCGGAAAATCACGCTGTCGCAACACCCTGATCATCTCCGCGCCCACCGCGCCGATACCTACTACACCAACCCTGTACTTCTTCATGTTGTCAATCCTTAAGCAAAATATTCGCAGCGCTGATCAGCCGGCGACCTGCTGGGCCACCATGTCGCCAACCTCGGAAGTCGTGAAGCCCATGCGGCCGGCGCCCAGATCCTTGATCTTGTTGGCCGTGGCCCACATGACCGCATTTTCAATAGCCTGTGCCGCCGATCCTTCACCCAGCGTGTCGAGCATCATGGCCCCGGCGCATATCGAGGCCAGGGGATTGATGACGTTCTTGCCGGTGTATTTCGGCGCCGACCCGCCAATGGGTTCAAACATGCTTACGCCGTCGGGATTGATGTTGCCACCGGCGGCAATGCCCATGCCGCCCTGCGTGATGGCGCCCAAATCAGTGATGATATCGCCGAACATGTTGCCGGTGACGATTACATCAAACCATTCGGGATTCTTGACCATCCACATGCAGGTGGCATCGACGTGGTAATAGTCGCGGCGGATCTCCTCAAAATCACGCGCTCCCATCTCGTGAAAGGCGCGCTCCCACAGATCGTACACGTAAGTCAGGACATTGGTCTTGCCGCACAAGGCCAGCGTATTGCGCTTGTTGCGCCGCTTGGTATACTCAAAGGCGTAACGCAGGCAGCGATCCACCTGAAAACGGTTGTAAACCATGTCCTGGATGGCCACTTCCTGGGGCGTACCCTTCATGGAAATGCCGCCCGCGCCGGTGTAGATGCCGCCGGTATTCTCGCGCACCACCACGTAATCGATGTCGGCCGGCCCCTTGTTCTTGAGCGGCGTATCCACGCCGGGGTAAAGCTTTACCGGGCGCAAGTTGATATACTGATCCAACTCGAACCGCAAACGCAGCAGAATGCCCTTTTCCAGAATCCCCGGCTTGACATCGGGATGCCCGATGGCGCCCAGATAAATCGCGTCCACTTTGCGCAACTCTTCCAGCACCGAGTCCGGCACGGTCTCGCCAGTAGCCATGTAACGCTCGCCGCCCAGATCATAATGGTGCAAATCCAGTTTGAAACCGAATCGCGCCGACGCGGCCTTCAGTGCCTTCAATCCCTCATTGACCACTTCCGTCCCGGTGCCGTCACCCGGCAAAACTGCGATTTTATATGTTTTTTGCATGATTTTCCGAGCTCCCTGATACCGCTTCTGATGAAATAAGGCACTGTTTTTAACTTAAAACTGCGCGGAAAGCAAGATATTTAAAATGAATTGCAGGCTCAAGTTCAAATCAAGCATGGACAATGTCAACTCCATTTCACCAGAACAGCATGCAGTTTGCGCGCCTGCTCCGGACTGATTCCCGGCACCGCCGCCAACTCCTCGACACTTGCACGCCTGATGCGCGTCCATGAACCGAATGTATTTATCAGCAATTGTTTGCGGTGCGGGCCGATACCGGGTATATCGTCCAGGCGCGAATCCCGGATGCGTCTTTCACGCAGCCGGCGATGATAATCCAGAGCAAAACGGTGAGCTTCGTCGCGCAAGCGGCGCAGAATCAGCAGCCCCGGCGCATCTTCCGGCAGGCGCAGCACCCGGGCGCCATGCGGTCCGTCAAGGTGAATCTCCTCAAACCGCTTGGCCAGACCGACCGCCGGCAGGTGCGCAAGATGCAGCCGGGCCAGCTCCGCCTGAGCCGCACGTAGCTGAACCAGGCCGCCGTCGATCAGCAGCAGGTCCGGCAGGGCGGCCTGGTCCGCCAAAAGCCTGGTGAAGCGCCGCCTAACGACTTCCGCCAGCATGGCGGCATCATTGACCTCCTGCACGGTCCTTATGCGAAACCGGCGATAACGAGCAGGGCGTGGCACACCATCCATGGCCACGACCATGCTACCCACGGCATGTGTCCCGGAAATATTGGAAATATCATAGGCCTCGATTACCCGGGGCGGCGTCGGCAATTCCAGCAGTCGCCGCAGGGACTCCAGTCCCGCCGGGGCCGGATCCGGCCGATTGACCGTAACGGCAACTCGTCGCCGGCGCCGCACGGCCTGTCCCAGCAATTCCAGCATATCACGCCAGGCGGCGGCCTTTTCAAAGTCCAGCGCCTGGGCCGCTTGCTGCATGGCCTGGCGCATAACCTGCAACAGCTCCGGGCGTTCCCCGCGCAGAAAGGCGCAGGCTTCCAGCACGCGCCGGCGATATTCCGCTTCAGTAATCCGTCCCATGCAGGGCGCCGAACAGAACCGGATGATGTCGTTAAGGCAATGCCGGTGATCGCGCGGTCCGGGTTCAGCCACAGTACAACGGCGCAAACCGAAATGGCGCTCAAGAAATTCCCTGGCGACATACACCGCCGCGGATGAACCATAGGGGCCGAAATATTCCGCTCCGTCATTGCGCTGTATGCGGCACAGGCGGAAAAACGGAAAAGCATGGCGCATATCTATCCTTAACAACGGGAAGCGCTTGTCGTCCTTGAATAGTGTATTGTAACGCGGACGGTAGTCCTTGATCATCCGGCCTTCCATAAGGGTGGCCGCTTCTTCACTTGGCAGCACCATGTAATCAAAATCAACTATACTACGCAGCAAGCCACGCAATTTTGGGGGCGCCCGGCGCATGGTTGATTGCCGGAAGTACGATGACACGCGCTTGCGCAGCGAGACCGCCTTGCCGACATAAATAATCTGCCCGCGCCGGTCGCGCATGAGATAACAACCGGGCTTGTCCGGCAAATCCCGCAACTTATCTTGAATTTTCTCGGAAATGGGCATATGCCTGAACCAAAAGCTATATCCATGTCAACCAGCACAACATTTTCAACGGCAGGAACAAGACTTTTTACTAATCCGCCATTAGGGCGAAGTCAAGTGATTTCACCTGCTGGAGCCATCAAAATCAATATCCGCGAGACACGTTTGTGGGCCGCCCAATGCCTCGACAACCGGCTATGGGATATGGCCACGAGCGCCTTCTCCCGGATCGAACAGCATTTGATACCGGCGGAGCGGGCAGTTTCAACCCGTGACAAAACGTCACGACTTCACTCCCTTCCTTCCTCATTCAGGCGGTGTTTCAATGGGTGATTTTGGGGTCGACCTGTGGTGACTTTAGGGGTGGTGACCTTAGGGGGTCGGACCTGTGTAAGATGTTGTTTTGATGCAGCTTAAGCATGTTTTAGATCGAAATACGAGCTTAGAGCTTTGTTTTTGGCCTTATAAACCACATTATAAGGATTTCTTGGCTCGCGCAGCACAAAGAATCCGTCCTGTTCGCAAGCTTCAACAGGAACTCGCGCTTGTGGCAACGGTGTGGGGTGCCAGAC
>JAIVGW010000322.1 GCA_020201415.1 Lentisphaerota bacterium | reverse complement strand
TGTTACCCGCCGGGAAAACATTGGGCGCATAGCCGAATTGGCGGATATATTTCTCTATCGCGATGCAGTGCGCAATCCCTGCGTATGGCCTGCCACCATGTATCGTGAAGCCGGCCCGGTGATTGAAACTCCGATTTTCATGGCTGCGGCTTTGCAGGAATGTTGCCTGCAGTCCCGTCGCGACGGCGTGTATGTGTTTCCGGCGGTGCCGGCGCAATGGCCGGATGCGGCCTTTGCCGACTGGCACGCCGAGGGCGATTTTTTAATCAGCGCCCGACGCACCGGAGGACGTACCCGTTGGATCCATGTGGTCGCGCGTTCAAGCAGCCGTTTGCGGTTGTATACCGATCTTGATTTGGGAAAAGTTTACTGGAACGGCCGCCGTCAACGGCCGGCCAACGCCATTTTTTTGCCAACCGGACACGGTCTGGAAATTGATATGCCGGCGGGTGACTCCCTGCTGCTCAGTGACCGGCCGCGTCCGGATTTGCATGTCCGGCCGGCGGGCCGCCGTTTCGGTGTGAAGAATCCCTTCGGCTTGAATGCGCGGTTCTTAAAGCCGCGGCCGCATTTTTCCGACCCCGATGCCTGCCGCAAGCCGGTAAAAAGCCATTGGCTGGGAGGGAAGCCCGGGAAGCGGCGAAGTTAAACATATATTTCCTTGTTTTTTGCGGTGGATGCGACAAGATGACTCCCCATGAATACAGCAACATTCCATTCCATTCCGCCTGTGCGCGTGGCCCTGGTGCCGGCCATGGCGGATCTTTATCGCAAGCACCGTCCGGAACTTCCGGATCAATTTGCCGGCCACTGGCAGACAATGCTGGAGCCATTATGGGGTGAGGCCGCGGATGTCACAACGACATCGGTGGTGCATACTGCGTCTGATCTGAGTTCGGCCATTGCGGCAGTTGAGCAAGCCGGCGCCGCATGCCTGTGCCTGCTGCTGATGACCTACACGCCCAGCGGCGAGTTGTTGCCGCCGCTGCTGCGCACCCGCCTGCCCCTGTTGTTGTTGAGTTCCGCCTGGGACGCGACGCTGCCGTATGACATGACCGCCGAACATCTCCTGCGCAACCAGGCCATGCACGGCGTTATGGACTTGACCAATGCTTTGCGCCGGCATGAACGACCGTTCGTGGTTCTGGCCGGGCATCCGTCGCAGCCGGAATTCGGTGTACGCCTGCAGGCCGCCCTGTGCGCGGCTGCGGGCGCGCGCGCCATGCAATCCGCGCGTATCGGCCGGGTCGGCGAATTTCCCGGCATGCTGGATTTTACTTTCAGTGAAAAAAGCAAGGATTCTGCCCTGGGATTTGAAGTCATCCCGCTGCCGCCGGAAAGTCTGGTGCAGGCGGCTCTGGACGCTGACGTTGACGACCTTGCGGCTGAACGGGCCTGGGCCTCAGGTTTGTTTCAAAGGGTTCCGGATATGACTGCGGAGGAACTTGATGCCGGTTTGCGCATCAGCCTGGCATTGCGGCGTATGGTACTGGAAAATAACTTGAACGGAGTAGGCATGAGCTTTTTGAGCCTGCTGGAGGCAGGCGCCGAGTCATTGCCTTTCCTTGGCGCCAGCCGCCTGATGGCGGAAGGGGTCGCTTATGCCGGAGAGGGTGATATCCTGACGCCCCTGTTGCAGACCGCCTTGCGCCATACCTGTGGCGCGACCGGTTTTACCGAGTGGTTTTGCCCGGATTACGCGCGCAATGAAATATTGTTAAGCCACATGGGTGAATGCAACCTGGAATTGGCCCATCCCGGCCGACCCCTGCTCCTGCGGGCCAGAAAATTTGCCTGGGGTAATTGCCGTCGGGTACCGGTGGCGGTTTTCCAAATGCGTCCCGGGCCGGTGACCTTGGTAAGCATCAGCGAGGCGCCGCCCCGGGTGCCCGGCGCCTTCCAGCTACTGGGCGTTCGCGGTGATTTACTGGAGGCCCCGGAACATGTCCGGCTGGAAGTGCCTTATTCCCGGCTCCGTCTGCCGGGCGGGTTGCCGGATTTCGTTGAAAGTTACTCGCGCCATGGCGGCACGCACCATGCCGCGCTGGTTTACGGCAATGCCTTGCCGGCGCTGCGCCAGATGACACAATATCTGGGGCTGGCCATGCAGGAATTAACCGCATAAACGGAAGGACATTTATGCAGCAGAAGGATCAGTCTTATAAACCCGACCATGTGAATTACCGTGATCGCATTGTGTCTTTGCGTCGGCATAATGCGGACCGCATGGTTGGCGAATCCACCGGTTGGACCATGGATGCCCGTGGCGATGAATCCCTCTACAAACCCAGTCAGCTTGGACGCTCCAGTTGTAGTCTGCGCAGGGTGGCAGCCGGGGTCGACCAGCCCTTTACCCTAACTTTTATAGCCGGCCCGCGAGGACTGGGACAGGGTGCCCAACTTTTGTTCTGGATGCCCGGCCAGGGCTCACTGGGCACCATGCCGCAGACTGTGGATCAAAATCTCCCCGGATATGTTGAGCTGGAGACGGACAGCACAGCCCGCCTGGAAACAGTATGCGCATCCGGACAACATTATGATTTAACCGAATTACCGTCCAATTCGGCGCTTGGACGCCAGGAGGTGTTCGATGTCAGTAATATCTCTCTGGGGTTTAAGGTCGTTGCCGGTGAACTGGAGGATGGAGCAACCGTCAAACTGCATATAGGCCGCAAATCCGGCTTTGTCTGGAAGTGTCTGGCGGGCCGTAAGGAATTCAAGGTTTTGATCAGGCCGGCGCCCGATGCGCCCGCCATGCGTTTGCCGGAGCCGGTACGGATAGATATCGATCCTCTGGCCGCCGACCATCTGGATGTTTTTCTTCCCGGATCGGCCGCCCCGGGCACCCCGATCCGGGCAGCGGTCTTAGTGCGGGATATGCATGACAATCGGGTCGCTTGCCAGGGACCCGCAACCCTGGTCGTCGGCGATCGGGAATATCAGACTTTTCTTCAGCAGGGACGCGCTGAGCTCATCCTGGCCCCCATGGGCACGTCATTATTGCAGGCAAGCGCCAGTGTCCCGGAACTTGGATTGTCAGGGCAATCCAATTGTTGCGTGCCGGCCGAGGGCCTGCAGTTGTTTTTTGGCGACATGCACACGCACGACATGAACAGCACGGCGGAAGGCTTTCCCTCCGATTGTTATGCCTGGGCCCGCGATGACAAAAGGTTGGATTTTCAATCGTTGCCCGTTCAGGTGCACCGCTGGATTGATAATGAAAAATGGGCCCTGGTAAAACATTTCAACGAGTATTTTCTCGAAGAAGGCCGCTTTGTCACATTTCTGGCGTTTGAATGGCAGCATTCCAGCTGCGGTGACAAGGTGGTGCATTATCTGGGCGGCGATCAACCTTATCTGCCGGTCGACGATCAGCGCTATGACAATCCCGGCAAGCTTTATGCGGCGTTGAAAAACAGTGATGCCTTCATCATCAGCCATCACCCTGGGTATGCCCTGGATTTGCATGTGCCGGGGACACGCTGGGAGGTTCTTGACCCGGCACTGGACCGCATGGTCGAGTTATGGTCCATGCACGGCTCCAGCGAAGGGTTTGACCCGTTGGATCGCCCGGTCTTGCCGCCGCGTCGACCGGGTGGCGTTTATGAGGCCTTTATGGCCCGCCGCACCTACGCCCTTACCGGGGCGCGGATTGCGCTGGAATTCAAGGTGAACGGGGCCTGCATGGGGGCTGAAATTGCACTTGCCGACAAACGCGAAATCTTGATCAAGGCGCATGCGCCGGGCGTAATCCGTGAACTACAACTGCTGCGTAACACAGAAATCGTGCATTCAACCTGCCCACAGGATAATGATGTCGAATTATCCTGGCAGGAATCTCTGGCACAGCCGGCATTTTATCATTGCCGGGTTATCCAGGCTGATGGACATCTGGCCGTAAGTTCTCCGGTGTGGGTGGGGTGATGCCGACGCAGAAGTCGGATGATGATGATGATCATTAAATTAATATCCTTCGAATTCTGTTGCCAGGCCTGCCGGGTGCAGGTACGATGAATTCATCTTATTTATGTTCAACAACTCATAGGATCAGCTCATGCAAAACACGTCTTTTACCGGTTTCCTCGAAGATTTTGGCAGGATGTTTCCGCCAGCGATGATTTATCGTGAAGGCGAAGATTTCAGGCAATGGCAGCAGCGTTTTTATGATGTGGTTGACGGCTTGCGCGGCCCGCTGCCGCCCAGGACGGATTTGCGGACGGAACTGCGCGCGTCAATTGAAGAGGATGGCTACACGCGTCATGTCCTGCGCATTGCCGTGACGGAAATAACCACTTTGACGGCCTACCTGCTTGTGCCGCACGGCCTGCAACCGGGTGAAAAGCGCCCGGGTCTGCTGGTGTCACACGGTCATGCCAATTACGGGATTGATTCCATCTGCGGTGTACGCGAACTGGACAAGGGGCCTGAAGCCGTGCAGCGGGCCTATGCCATGCATGCCGTACGCGCCGGCTATGTGGTGCTTGCGCCTTCCTGGTGGGGCTGGGTGGATCGTGATGGCCACACGGACCGATGTGGACCAGGCGAAGACAAGTGCAACAAGATTCAGATGGCCGCCTCCATGTACGGCTTGAGTGTCCTCGCGTTGCATATGCAGGACGGCCAGGCGGCCCTGGATGTCCTGGCGGCACGTCCCGAAGTGGACGCCAAACGCATTGGATGTATCGGCAATTCCTACGGCGGACGAACCACCATGTGGCTGACGGTTTTTGACAAACGCATCCGCGCCGCCGTGGCCGCCGGTTGCATGAACACTTTCCGGGAGCGATCCTTGAAACTGGCGTCCTGTGGTATCCAGTATTTTCCCGGAATCTTGCGTTACGGGGACGTCAAGGAGGTTTTCAGCTTGATTGCTCCGCGTCCGCTGCAATTGCAGGCCGGCGCTCTGGACCGCCTGGTCACTCCCTCTGATCGTGATGATATTGCGGTCACGGTGCGCCAGGCTTATCAAAGTTTGCAGGCGGAAGACCAGCTTGATTACATCTTGCATGAACAGGGCCACATTCTGCTTTGGGAACTGGCTGAACCATTCCTGCGCCGTCATCTCGGTTGATGGCGCGCCGGATTGGTGCCGGAGCGCCGGTAACCACAATCCTTCAACATCGTCTATCAGCATTCAGATTCCAGGGAGGCAGCATGCCGTTGAAAGAAAAAAGGAGGATGACCATGCATGGATTATCACGGTGGGGAGTGGTTCTGACGGCATGTCTGGGAGCGGCGCTCACGACTTCGGGCGGGGATAAATTTGTGCTGGTGCGCGAAGGCACGGACCAGGCGCCAATCATCGTGGCGCAGGACGCTACCCCCTTCACCCGCATTGCGGCCGGCGAGCTGGCCGGTTTCATTGAGAAAATCAGCGGGGCGCGGCCGATGATATTGGAAGAAATGCCCGATCCCCTGCCGGAACGCGCCATCTGGATCGGTCTGCAACCGTTTTTCCGCAAAATATTTCCTGACACTGATTTTGAATTACGGCATGCCGAGGAAATACTGATCGTGGCTGACGGCCGCAATCTGGTCATCGCCGGACGTGATATATGGGATCCACAAAACCATGTCCGCCAGCTTTCCCGCGGCCGCACGGTGGAGAATGTCCAACGGGAATACGGGACTGTGAATGCCATATACACGTTTGTCCAGGATTTTCTGGATGTGCGCTGGTTATGGCCCGGTTCCCTGGGCGAAGACATACCGCAACGTGCCACCATCGAGTTTGCCCCTTTTGAGTATCGGTACCATCCGCAGTTCCGGGGACGTATCGGTTTGTTCAGCCGTTGTTCGCTTGCCAAGGAAGGCTTTCGGACTGCTTCGGCCGATCAAAACTGGGCGCGGTACCAAAGGTTGCTGTTTGATTCCCTGGATATCCCCGGCGGCCATGCCTATGGCGATTGGTGGGAACGGTTCCATGAGACTCATCCGGAATATCTGGCGCTTCAGCCTGACGG
>JAIVGW010000090.1 GCA_020201415.1 Lentisphaerota bacterium | reverse complement strand
TCACCGCGCCCTCGATTGAATTTTCAATGGGCACCACACCATAATCCGCCCGGCGGTTGAGCACCGCGGCAAAGACATCGGCGATAGTCTCGCAGGACTGATAGTCAACACTGGCGCCGAACCGGCTGCGCGCCGCCTGATGGCTGAAAGTCGCCTGGGGGCCCAGATAAGCCACGCGTACGGTGCGCTCCATGGCCAGCGAGGCTGACATGATCTCACGGTAAATCGCCTGCAGCGCCTCATCGGTCAGCGGACCGCGATTCAGGGCCAGCACATTATCCAGCACTTCCTTTTCACGGGCCGGCACATAGACATCCTTGCTGTCGGTATTCTTGATTTCGCCGATGCGCAGCACCACGCGCGCTCGGCGATTGAGCAATTCCACCAGTTCCCGGTCCAGGCGATCAATGCGTCGGCGCAAATCCAGCATATTGTCAGGCTTTTTTTTATCCGCCATCTGATTCCTCCGGCTGATCCTCCAGCGGGGACAGACCCGCCTGCGCATCCTCTTCCGCCTTGTCCGCCGTCCCGGTTGCGGCAGCGGCAGCTTCCGCCGCGCGGTAGCGTTGCGCCTCTTCCCGGCATAGTTGTTCGATCCCCGGCAGGCCGCGCACATCCTTCAGTCCGAAATGCTCCAGAAAAAGCTGGGTGGTGGCGTACAGCATGGGACGGCCCGGCAGCTCACTGCGGCCGGCAATCCGGATCAACTGCATTTCCAACAGCATGCGCAGCATGGCGTCAACGCTGACGCCCCGCACACCTTCGATTTCCGCGCGCGTCGCCGGTTGCCGGTAGGCGATGATCGCCAGTGTTTCCAGGGCCGGGCGCGACAGGCGTGACGGCTTGCCCAAATCCAGCAGACAACGCAACCAGGGACCGGTTGCCGGATCGGTCTGCAAACGGTAGCCGCCCCCCGTTTCCGTGAGCATGATGCCAATGGGAACGGCAGCCAGCGTATCACGCAGTTCCGCGATTATCCGCTGTACATCGCTATCGCGCAGGGTCGGCAGGTCCGGATCGGCCCGCATGCCGGCCACCTCGTTGAACACGCGGCGGATTTCCGCCGTTGTCAGCGGTGTTTTGGCGCCGAACAGCATGGCGCCGAGAATATTTTTCACATCATGCATTTAATGTAACTTCCATTCGGGTGTCGGCGGGAGCCGCCCGCTCCAGCATGATTTCACCAAACGTCATATTCTGCCGCACACAAATATGAAGCAACCGGATCAATTCCAGCAACGCCAGAAAGGTACAGGCGATTTCATTACGGTCGGCGCCTGACGCAAACAATGAGCCGAATGACACACGCTCCTCGATCAGGAGACGTTCGCGGATCACCTGGATTTTGTCGGCCACGGTGTGGCGTTCGGCAAAAATCTCGCCGACGGCCGCCTCCTCGCGCGGCGCGCGCTTCAACACTTCGTTGAACGCGGCAATCAGGTCAAAAATGGTAATATCACCCAAGGCCGTGCCGACATCCGGTTCGAGCTGGATATCGTCAGCGCCACAGTCGAAAACATTTTCCTGGCGCAGCTCCATTTCCTGCAGGGAGCCCGCGGCATCCTTGAACTTCTTGTATTCCACCAACTGGCGCACCAGTTCCCAACGCGGATCCTCCTCCTCCGGCTCCAGATCCGGGCGCTCATCCACCGGCAGCAACATCCGGCTTTTGATCATCATTAAAGTCGCCGCCATAACCAGGAATTCCCCGGCAATGTTCAGATCCAGCAGACGCATCAACTGAATGTACTCCATGTACTGGCGGGTGATCAACTCGATGGGGATATTGTAGATGTCCACCTCATCCTTTTTAATGAGATAGAGCAACAGATCCAGCGGCCCTTCAAAGACCTCCAGCCGCACTTTGTAATCTTCCTGCGCCACAGCTTCCATGATCAGGACACCCCCACCGCCCGGCGGGCATCCCGCAGGGTGCGGGTAATCTCCTCCCGCGCCCGGGCCGCGCCCTCGGCCAGCACGGTCTCCACCCGGCGGGGATCAGCGGCCAATTCCTCCCGGCGCCGGCGGTAAGGCTCGAAGTGTTGCCACAACAGCTCGAACAGGGCCTGCTTGACCTCGCCATACCCCAGCCCGCCGGCGCGATAACGCCGGGCCATCTCCTGCGTCCGGGCCTCGTCGGCAAACAGGCGGTAGAGCGCAAACACGTTGCACTTTTCGGGATCTTTGGATTCCTCCACGCCCTGGCTGTTGGTGACGATGCGCATAACGGTTTTGCGGGTGGCTTTCTGCGCGCCGAAAATTTCAATGGTGTTGTTGTAGGACTTTGACATTTTCTGGCCGTCCAGGCCCGGCACCACCGACACGTGCTCCTGAATCAGCGGATCCGGCAGGTGGAAAACCTCGCCGTGGCGCTGGTTGAATTTGACGGCAATGTCCCGCGCCACCTCCAGGTGTTGTTTCTGATCCTGGCCCACCGGCACGATATCGGCCCGCACGGCCAAAATATCGGCCGCCATCAGAACGGGATAGGCGAACAGGGCATGTGAGGCTGAAGCGCCCCGGGCCAGCTTGTCCTTGTAGGCATGACAGCGTTCCAGCAACCCCACGGGGGTGACGGTGGAAAGCAGCCAGGCCAGCTCATGCACTTCCGGAACGTCACTCTGACGGTAAAAAACCGTGCGCTGCGGGTCGAGACCACAGGCCAAAAAATCCAGGGCCACGTCGAGGCTGGCGCGCCGCAATTCGTCAGCGGCGGTGATGGTCGTCATGGCATGATAATCGGCAATGAACAGAAAAGCCTGGCCCCGCTCCTGCAGGTCCAGGGCGGGCCGCATCATGCCGAAATAATTGCCGATATGCAAACGGCCGGAAGGCTGAATACCAGATAAAATGCGCATGGAATAAACCGGACGGCGTGGAGGTTAAAAGGGGGCGTCGGAACCGGACGCAGCGGCCGGCCCGGAACGGTCGGAAGTTTCACTCGAACCTTCGCCGGCCGGCTCGGAACGCCGGCTGCTCAGGAATTGCACCCGATCAGCCCGCACCCGCAACTTGCTGCGTTTTTCGCCGTCCTTGGATTCCCACTGATCAAACTGCAGGCGCCCCTCGACCAGCACCGGCGAACCCTTTTTCAAATACTGATCACAGGTCTCAGCCTGACGTCCCCAGGCAACTACATCCACAAAGCAAGTCGTTTCAACGTTTTCACCAGCCTTGTTTTTGTAGGTATCGTTGACCGCCAGACCCAGATCGACAACGGAAACGCCGCCCGGCGTGGACCGCAGTTCGGGATCGCGCGTCAGATTTCCAATCAAAACCACGTAATTCAATGAAGCCATGTCAACTCCTGTTTAAATCCCGGCCATGGGTTATTCCAGATGATCCTAGCAAACCGCACCGCCCCGCACAAATCATTTTTTTATCGAAGCTTCACAAAAGCCGCGGCGTTTGTTAGCATTCCATAACCGACCGGATTCGCACCGGATTAACGGCTGCCACAGCAAAGGATGGAACTGACATGCAGCAGATATCGATCATCATACCGGTTTACAACGAACAGGACAATGTGGATCAATTGTGCGCCCAGCTCAAACAGGCCCTGGACCGGCTGGAACTTCCCTGGGAAATCATCATGGTGGACGACGGCAGCACCGACGACACCTGGCCACGGCTCAAGGTTAAGGCCGCTCAGATCCCCCATTTGCGTCTGATCCGGTTCCGTCGCAATTTCGGGCAGACGGCCGCCATGGCGGCAGGCATCCACCACGCGCGCGGGGACATCATCATCACCATGGACGCCGACCTGCAGAATGACCCCGC
>JAIVGW010000089.1 GCA_020201415.1 Lentisphaerota bacterium | reverse complement strand
CCACTGGAACATGTCTTTCTGAATGCAGTGCGTCTCGTAACGCATCGGATGGGTTCCGTTAATAGCCTGTGTTTCAGGCGGGAAGCCCTTTGCACCCCAGGCGCGATTATAATCCCAGGGGAATCGGTCCTTCCCGTAAAACCCGGCGGCCACGCCGTCCACATCCACAAGGGGCACGGTCCAGACCAGCGGCGCGCATTCACCGGCCGCGGCAATTTCCCGTAGAAATCCGTCCAGTATCCACGAGCCGGGCGTCTCGCCGGCGTGCTGGCGCGCCAGGCAGTAAACGCCCGGGCGCAACGAGCCGGCAGCTCCCGGCGCATTGCTGAGCCGCCGGAGCAGTCGGTTACCGGCGGTAATTCCAATGACATCACTGGGCAGAGCCGTATCTTTGATCAGACACTCCAGTTCTGCTTCGCCATACGGATAACATAGAGCCACTTCCAGCGGGCCTTCATTCCCGGGCATCATCCAATCCCAAACCGGGCGTCCATCGGGCCGCGCTTGCAGTGCGACACTCTCTACCCGCGTCCAAGCGCGTTGAGCCGTCTTGTAAACCGGCAGAAAGCCCGCCGGGCTGCTCGTGCCGCCCAGCAGGATATCGGGCAGGTGCAGCAAGCAGCGGACATTTTTCACGGAAGCCTCGCATCCCGGATCTACGCAGAAATAAAACCACATCGCCGCCGGCCCACCCGCGGGCGAAGGCATGAAGTCGATTTCGAAAATTTCGCCAATCAGGCGCTTCTGCAAGACATGGGCATTGCCGCCTGGCACATCCGTATTAACAATCATAAAGTCCTTGTCATTATTCACTATGCAACCATTCCAACAATTAGTAAACCAGTTCTCTAAAACGCTTGATCCTGTGAAACGTGATGAGATTGCCGTCATCGGAGCTGTACACATGCCCCTGCCACGCCTTGCTCTTCTCGCCGGGCTGATTCTTCCGCCCTGACAATTCGGCGCCGCCTACCGCCCCGAGGTCAAGGGTGGCGACCAGGCGCGTTCCGGCAATCGTGGAGACCCGGGCGATTCCCGGGCTGTAAGCGAAGATGCGTTGCGGATCGGGCGATTCATACAAGGTGACAAAACCAGGCGCCAATTCAGTGCGTTTTCCATCCATTACGGGTTCCCCATGTCCACGAAGATTACTTTTTGCTTTGCCACTGCTTCTTCATGGCCCGCATTTCCTTGTTCAAAGTGATCCTTTTCCCAGGGCACTGATGCGTTGCATCATCCAGCCAGCGCCTCTGGTTGTCACGCAACACCGGAAGACGCTGGCCAACGGGCGGGGGCGCCACGGCGGCAACAGGCTGCCCGGCATACCAGTAGGCAACCGAGGACATTTCATTGGCCAGGTGATTGCCGTGTCCATGCTCGATAGTTACCTTGATTTCTTTCTGAAAACGTACCGGATTCTCCACATGCAATACATAGCTGGTTTGATAGCCACCGGTGTGTTTTTCGTAAATGGAGGAACCGTTGCGCAGGAAAGCGTTGGGCTGCATGCCCCAGGCCTGGTTGAGATAATCTTCACTGCCGGTCCCGTGCAGGTCCGGCGGCCACTTGTAGCCGTCAACCCAGATCATGTCATCGCCTTCGCCCCACCAGGTGCCCTGGAAATTGGTGACCGACAGATTGCAGCCAATGTAATGTCCGCGCCCTTTTGTGTCGAGAATCACGTAATTATTGTTCCACGCCTGCTTCTCTTTGTTGACGATATTCGCCTGGGGAGTGTTGACGCGAATTTCATGGCCCCAGCCGCCGAAAGGGTTGACGCGCCTGAATTCGGCGTGGAAATAACCCGTTTCAGGTTCCGGCCGGTCATAAGTCTCGTAATCAATATAAAAATATTGACGATGCGGCTCATTACTCTCGTTGACCAGTTCGACCACGGCGCGTTCATGGAACGGCATTTGTACGTAACTGTTCAGGGCGCACCCCTGATTGAATTGATTGACGCTTTCCGGTTTACAGGAAGCGCTGAATAGCAGCGATTGATAGCTGTTAACAATGCCGTGACCGAGGCCGAAAAAATCCCCCAGTGGCACAAACACGCTTGGTTTTTCAGCATTGTCCCAGGTGATTTTAAGCAGGCATTCGCGATAGTGATTGCGCTGCGTCATCCAGACATGGGTGATGGCTCCGGGCCCCTTGATATCCGCCAGCACTTTCGTTTCCCCGGGTTCAATGCGCCAGGCATCTCCATTTCTGCCTGAGGTGTCCCACGAAGAAAAGCGCCCCGTTTTGCTGTCGCTCAATTTTGTCAATTGCTTCATGTACAATTGTCATCCTCTCCTGATGCTCTTTCATAAGCAAGCTCACGGAATATACAACGGGGGGGCGTAACGGGGCGTTTGCGGCGGCCCGTCCGCCTTATAACCCCCGAAAAACAGCCGCCAGCGCACTGCGTCGGGTTGCGCATCGCGCAGGGCGCGGAGTTTGTCCCAAGCTGCGTGATTTTGAACGCGCAACTGTGCCTTGACGTCGTCCGCAGCGTTATCCCGGCTATATTCCCGCGCCGAGCGCCCGCATTCGGTAATCAGGCGTGTAAAATCAAGCCCGGCTTCCACGAACGCAACACGTTTGCGATAGAGTTCATCATCGGGACCCAGCGCTTTTTTGGCGGCATCAAGCAGTTCCAGCGCCTTGTCCAGCCGTTCCGCGTTGTAAAACTCGAGAATGTCATGGTCGGCGCGGCCCGGCTGCTCCGTGCCGTAGCATTGTTCACGGATCTGCTCCAGGTAGGTCCAGTAGGCCTCCATTTCCCGGGCGGCCGGGCCGAACGCGCGACTGTAATAATCTTTGAGGATCGCCTGCCCGTCCTGGAATGGATTCCATGTCAACTGGGCCATCAAATAATACAACGGTCCCTGGGTGGACCAGATTTCACGGACAAAATCAACGTAAATCCCCATCCATCCGTTGGACGCGGCAAATTGCATATCATCCATCGTGCGTTGCAGCGGCACATCGGGCATCCCCCACTGGAATCCGACGGGCGCGCCGACATTGGGACGCCAGAAGTTCAACTTGGTGATTTTACCCCAGTCGGCAAAGCGCTCTTTATTGGATCGCTGTGAGGTAAAGGTTTTGGAAGCCATATCCGAACGCAGCAGGAAATTCGCCACGTTGCCGATAATCACATTATCATCGGGAACCACCGCGACCGGGGCCGGCAGCCAGGTGCCGTAGGCCAGCATGTACACATACAATTCACGGTTTGGGAAGCGTTGCTTAAGTTTTCGCGCCACGTGGTTGGCAAACGTAATGTGCCGGTCGGAAAGGGAGACGTATGCATGGGAAAGCCCTTGCCAGTTAAGGACACAGGCTTCCGCATCCGGATTATCCCACGCCCGGCAGTTTTCACAGATGCAGTGCCCGGTAAAATAGCCGTCTGCAGGAGAGGCGTTAAACAAGCGCTCGTTGGGATTTTCCGCAAGTTGACGTTCCACATCCGCCACCCATTGTTCCTGCAAATCTGGATTGGAGTGGCACATTTTGTGACCATGGAAACTGCGCGTGCCGTCCGGTTGAAGGGCGAAATATTCCGGATTTGTCTCGTGGAACCGCTCCCACCAGTCACCCGGAAAGCCATGCCCATGGGGCGAGGGCAGCTCACAGAGCTGCAACCGCTGCGCCCGCATCCAGTACCCGGAAGAGGGCTCCCCGGGTCCGCCGGGGCCGCCGCGCGTTAATTCCGTCCATGGCAGCAATCCGGCGCGCGCGCGCACCTGGGGGTGAAAGCGGTATGTAAACGGCGCGAACGCAATCGTCTTCTGTTTGAGGATATCCTC
>JAIVGW010000321.1:2843-6644 GCA_020201415.1 Lentisphaerota bacterium | reverse complement strand
GGATATGCTGGTTTGTATGCGGGCCTGGGATCAGGCGGCCCGCCGCCGGTTTGAACCTGGCGCCTGCGCCGGCCTGGGCCTGGATGCGGCGGCCGCGCGGCGTGTCGGTGAATTACACGCTCAGTTTTGCCGTTTGGCAAGGCGTCAGGGACTGCGGGTCGCGCATGCGGCAGCGCCGGTGGCCGCCTTGCTGAAATGTCTGGCGGCAGCATTTCCCGATCGTGTGGGACGCCGGCTGAGTCCCGCCACGGGACGGGTGCTGCTGGTGCATGCCCGGCGCGCCGACCTGGCCGCCGACAGCACCGTGCGCCGGGCGGAGCTGCTGGTGGCGCCGGAATTGCAGCGGGTGGAAGTCAGGCGCGGCCAGGTCGAGACACGCCTTAGCCTGGCCAGCGCCATCGACCTGCAATGGCTGCGGGATCTGTATCCCGGCCACCTGATTGAAAAACGCGAGGTTTTTTATGACAGGGACTTGCGCCGGGTGGTGGCCCGTGACAATCTTTTCTTTCTGGATTTGCCGGTTCACGAAGGTCGGCGCCGGCCGGCGGAAACGGAGGAGGCCGCTGTCTGTCTGGCGCGGGAGGTAGCGTCCGGCCGGTTGCCTTTGAAGCAATGGAATGACCGGGTGGAGCAATGGATTCTGCGGTTAAACAGCCTGGCGGGATGGTGCCCCGAACTCGGTCTGCCGGCGCTGGATGACGGGCAGCGGCTGCCGCTGCTGGAACAGGTTTGCCACGGCGCCGGTAGCGCCCGGGAGATCCGGGACCGGCCGGTGCTGCCCGTCCTGCAGTCCTGGTTGAGCGCCCCCCAGCTACAACTGCTGCTGCGGCAGGCGCCGGAACAGGTGCGCCTGTCCAATGGACGCCAGGTGCGCCTGACCTATGAAACCGGGCTGGCGCCGTTTTTCAACGCGCGGATTCAGGACCTGTATGATGTGCGTGAATGTCCGCGGATTGCCATGGGCCGTGTGCGGCTGCGCGTCAAGATTCTGGCGCCCAATCAGCGTCCGATCCAGATCACGGACGACCTGGCGTCATTCTGGACGGAAGGCTACCAGCGGGCCCGCAAGGAACTGCGCGGGCGCTACCCCAAACACGAATGGCGTTGATCATGCCGGCCGGTGGGCGCAGTTGATGTCGCCCTCGCGGCATCCCAGTTGCCGGGCCACTATCGGGCATTTGGCCTTGAGCAGGAAGTAGAAATTTTCCGGCCGGTCTTCGCAGGTCTCGAAATTGCCGTGGCCCTTGGCTATGATGAAATCGGCCTGGCTCACCGTCTGCCGGAATTCCTCCGAGACGTTGTTCCAATTGACGCCGATATCGGCGCCGCCGGTCTCGATTACCCGGGTGCGTCCGGTCATGCCCGCCGCCCGGGCGTCAATCATGGTAGCGTCATTGATGATCGGGCCGGACTTTACCGTATAGGTCACGCTGATATCGGCCGCCAGCAGTTGATCGACCAGCAGGGTGTCGAAAACTATTTCGCCGGCATTGTCGCCCAGGTACACCGCCCGCCGGCCGGGCCGCAGTTCCGTGCGCAGTGCCGCACTGTCGTCCACCGCGAATGGCTGGTGCATCATGTCGGCCACATCGCGGGCAATATCGAAATTATGCCCGATGCCGAGATCGATGACGTTGCCGGCCACGGCGGCGTGCAACGCGGCATTCAGGGGATCGTCCGCCGCGGCGATCAGGTCGCGTAAGGCCGGCAGCAGTTGCAGGGCTTCCCGGTTGGTGCGGGCCTTGTTTGCGCGGTAAGGATCCGGGACACCCGTGATTTCTGATACAATGCGGTAAACAGGGCGGGAGAGCGCCGCCGGCGTCTGCTCCAGCGGCGCCTGAGCGGCATGGCGCGCCACTCTGCGCATGATCTGTTCGCGCAAGGCCGGATCGGTGGTCGCCACGCCGGCGGTGTTAAGAGCCTGCCGCATCAGGCAGGCCAGGCATTCGGGGGTGGATTGCATGGTCAGGATGGGGTGTCGGGCCAGAGTAGTCTCTGGGCTTTATTTACAAATCGTACGGTGTGAGTGAATTGCTGCTTGCCAGTCATAATCCTGTATCCGCTTGAGTCTTGCTCCGGTATTGCAACGGCCTGTAAGAATATGGGCAACCGTCGCGCTTGTCAAGCCGCCGTTTTTCAAATGCCGCGTTTTCCGGTTAGCATAAACAATTGAGCATGAATCTTTAAAGAGCGCATAGTCGCACCCCGGATTATCGGAGGATTGCCGGATATTTTGGACTGCGGCGGCTTGACGCCGCTTTGCGCTTGTGGCATCTAGCATTAACCCAAGGATTGCAGTCATGCATACGGCGCTTGGAGAGCGCGCCCCACCTTGAAAACCACCGGTCAGGTAGGGCGGGTTCTCCGAACACGCCGCAACCCGTTGAAACCTGAAAGATGATGCAATTTCAAAACTAACGTTTTGAAAGCAACTCTGTATAGCCGGCTATTTTTGAGTCGGCAGATCCGGGCAGGGCGCGACATGTGAAAGCGCCGCATCCGCCAGCGCCAGGGCTGCCATGGCTTCGACCACCGGCACCGCGCGCGGCAGGACGCAGGGGTCATGGCGTCCGCCGGGGGCCAGGGTGATCTCGGTTCCATCGTAGGCGGCCGTCTGTTGCGGGCAGGCAATAGTGGCAGTGGGCTTGAAGGCCACCCGCAGGATGATGGGTTCGCCGTTGCTGATCCCGCCCTGGATGCCGCCGCTGCGGTTGGTGGCGGTACGTAACCGCCCGTCCCGGCTGATGAACCGATCGTTATGCTGCGAGCCTCGCAGGCGCGTGGCGGCGAAGCCGGCGCCGATTTCCAACCCCTTGACGGCGGGAATGGAAAACATCCCGTGCGCCAGCAGGGCGCTGAGTTTGTCGAATACGGGATCGCCCCAACCGGCCGGCACATCGCGACATACGCAGGTGATGATGCCGCCGACGGAGTCGCCGTTGCCCGCGGCTTGCCGGATGGCTTCCTGCATGCGCCGGGCGGTGTCCGGATCCGGACACCGCACCGCCTGGGCATCGACTTCCCGCCTGGTTAGCGCCTGTTCGGTCAGATCGGGGCCGGAAACATCGCCCACGGCGCTGACCCAGGCAATGATCCTGGTCTTGTGGCAATGAGCCAGAAATTTTTCCGCCACTGCGCCGGCGGCCACCCGCGCCGCCGTTTCCCGGGCGCTGGCCCGGCCGCCCCCGCTGGCGGCCATGATGCCGTATTTGGCCTGGTAGGTGAAATCGGCGTGCGAGGGGCGTGGTGCGGCCACCGGCTGACTGTAATCGCGGGGGCGCTGGTCGGTGTTGCGCAGCAGCAGGGCAATGGGACCGCCCAGCGTCAGTCCGTTTTCCACCCCCGAGAGCAGTTCTACCAGATCGCTTTCCCGGCGCGGCGTGGTGAGATCGCTCTGGCCCGGCCGCCGCCGGTCGAGCTGGGGTTGAATATCATCTGCTGACAGGGGCAGCCGCGCCGGACAATTGTCAACCACGGCGCCGATGGCCGCTCCGTGCGACTCGCCGAAGGTGGTTACGGTGAACCTGTTGCCGAATATATTGCCCATAACCGTTCCGTTCTATCCTGGCGGGAATACCTTAATCTGTCCACCTTTCCAGGCCAAGCAACGGGCCCGGTCGATGCATGCAATAGTAATGTTTTTACCGGGGAATGCCAACACTTTCCGTAATTCTTAAGCTCCCGGAATTAATTTTATGCATCTGTTATGGCGCTTGTCTGACGCCCGGCGCATCCGGTCAGAGGCTGGAACTTGCATGCGGTCCAGGTTCAGGCGCGGGCGCGTGATGTCGCACGCTCCAT
>JAIVGW010000321.1:0-2747 GCA_020201415.1 Lentisphaerota bacterium | reverse complement strand
ACATACAGCAGGGCCACGATGGCCAGAATCCAGGCTGCCCGGAACCGCCGGCGCGCCAGCTCGAATTGCAGCATTATGAAACAGGCGCCCAGCGGTGACATGGCCCATAACAATCCGCGCAGTAGCGCCAGTTCAGCGCCGTCGGCCGTCGTGCCCGTGAATATCCGCCAGATCAGTCCCGCGCCCCAACTGCCGATGAACGCTGCCGCCAGCACGAGCGCGCAAGTATAAACCAGGGCCAGGCCC
The DNA here is from genome assembly GCA_020201415.1 of Lentisphaerota bacterium. Classification (GTDB taxonomy): domain Bacteria; phylum Verrucomicrobiota; class Kiritimatiellia; order JAAZAB01; family JAAZAB01; genus JAIVGW01. The sequence goes on along the minus strand of JAIVGW010000321.1, from coordinate 2,501 downwards.
AGTATGCGATGGTGGCCGGCGACCTGCCCCGCATCCTGTGTAACCACCTTGGGAAACATGGCGGTGGCAATCGGCAGCGGCAGAAATACCACCATGCGCGCCGCATTGGCTGCGCGGGCGAAAGTGCCGGCCAGTTCCGGTGGAAAGAAATATTTTACCAGGACCACGTCGGCATGCATGATGAATGAGAAACCAAGCAGCGCCAGGCAGGCGCCCAGCACGTAACGCGGCAGGGGCAGCCGGGGCGGATTATCCGTGGCGGCAGCCATCGGCATGGCCCGGCGCAAGCCGTAGGCTGCCAGCAGCGAGGCGGCGATGATCCCCAGCGCCTGGGCGCCCATCGCCGCCATCGCCGTGGCGGCAATCCAGGCCGTCACCGTCGCTCCGGCCAGCAGGCGCACCAGGCCCTGAACCGGCGCCACCAAAGCCAGCCAGCCAAATGCTTCCACGCCCTGTAAGGCGCCGGTCAGCACCGGTTGGAAAAGCGATAGAGCGATCAACCCCGCCGTCAGGCCCATCAGCAGCGGTGCCGGCAATTGTAACAGGCGGGCCAGCAAAGGCGCGGTCATTACGCCCCCAATGATGATCAGTCCGGCGCCCAGCGCCAGGCGCAGCAACCACATCCTGGTGACGCGCGCCGCGCCGCGGGTATCGCGATGCTGGACCAGAATGGCGGTGAAATAGGCGGCGCCGGCGCGCAGCGCCACCAGGGGATAGGTTGCAATGGTGACCATGGCCAGCATGGTGGCCAACACGCCATATTCCGCGCCGGGCAGACGGCGGTTCATCAGCATCTGAAAAAGCATGTTGGCCACATTGCTGATCTGGCCGGCCGCCAGCAGCAGCAGACTGTGCCGCAACAGCCGGCTGGCGGCGGACTCGCGGACCGTATCGCTGACGTTGGATTGATCGGGATGTTTGTTCAAAATATGCAGGTAAAAATAATGTAAGATCAAGCAGTGGTGGCGCGAATCGCACGTTTCAGGCTCCGGACAGCATTGCGCAGAACCCCCGGCGCCGTCAGCAGGGGCGGCATCAGGTAAATTGTATTGCCCAGCGGCCGGATCAAAATGCCGTACTTCAGCATGCGCTGCCGGATTTCCCGGGCCTGGCGTAGGGTGGTCGCGGGCGGTCCGTCGATCTCGCAGGCGGCGACCATGCCCAGGGTGCGCGGGCTTTTCACGCCGCGGCAATCCGCCAGACTGCTCCAGGCTTCCGCCAGGATTTGCGTATTGCTGCTGACCGTGTCCAGGACCCGGTGTTCGCGGTAGAATTTCAGGGTGGCCAGAGCCGCCGCGCAGGCCAGCGGGTTGCCGGCGAAAGTGTGTCCATGGTAGAAGGTGTTGTCCCGGGGACCATCGGTGAAGGTTTGCTGAATATCCTCCCTTACAATAGCGGCGCTGATGGGCAGGTAGCCGGCCGAAAGTCCCTTGCCGAGGCAGACGATGTCGGGATCGATCCCGGCATGCTGATGGGCGAACATCCGGCCGGTGCGCCCCATGCCCATGGCGATTTCATCCACGATCAGCAGTACTTCGCATTCGCGGCACAGATCCGCCAGTTGGCGCAAATAGTCCGCGTGGTAAATCCGCATGCCGGCCGCGCCCTGGCACATGGGTTCCACAATCACCGCGGCCAGTTCGTCGGCATGCCGGGTGATCAGTTCACGCATGGGACGGAAACATTCTCTTTGGCAGGTGTCGGATTGCCGGTCCCATGTGCATGCCGCGCAGCAGGGGGAGGGCGCCTGCAGGGTTTTGAAAAGCATGTGACGGAAGGGAGCATGGAACAAGGGCTGGTAGCCGACCGACATCGCCCCGACCGTGTCGCCGTGATAAGCCTGCTCCAGCGAAGCCAGCAGTCTTTTGCCGGGCCGGTCGCGGTTGTGCCAGTATTGGACGGCAATGCGCAGGGCGGCTTCCACGCTGCAGGCGCCGTCGCCGGCAAAGACCACCCGGCGCGGGCCGGGGAACAGTTCCGTCAGATCGAGGGCCAATTCAATTGCCGGCGGGTGTGACATATTGCCGAGGATGCTGTGCTGCAACAGCGCCGCCTGGCTGGTGATGGCTCTGGTGATTTCACGTCGGCCATGCCCCAGGTTACAGGCCCACCAGGAGGAGATGGCGTCCAGATACCGGCAACCCTCGGCATCATACAGATAAGAGCCGCGTCCGCGGACAATGATGGGGAAATCCTGCTGCTCGATTTCGGAAAAACGGGAGTAGGGATGCCAGACTGCGCGACGGTCCTTTGCGCGCCAGTCGCTGGATAATCCATGGGGAGGTGGGCCTATCGACATAACGACTCCTTGTGGCGGTTGACTTCGAAATCGTACCATCCGTCGGCATGATGTCAAGGCGGGTTTCCATTTGGACATTCATCTGCGTACGTTCGAATCTTTTGGACTGCGGCCACGGCTGCGTCATTTTCGGCGACTCGCCCCCGCCTTTGGCGCGGCAAGCCGGAGGTTTACCCGCTCTTAGCGGGGGCTTGCCCTACCC
>JAIVGW010000320.1 GCA_020201415.1 Lentisphaerota bacterium | reverse complement strand
GCGTCAGGATGAGATGACAATATTGGACCGGAGGCGCCAGGGTTCTCGCCCAGTGGCTGGCCATTTCGCACCTGTGCCCCTGTGCGGAGACCAACCTTTTTGCTTGACCGCGCCGCGTCAAACGGGCACGATCAACATCTATGCAAAATACTGATTCAAACATGCGGGTATCAATGGATGCGCTGGTTTCTTTGTGCAAACGGCGCGGGTTTATCTTTCAAAGTTCGGAGATTTACGACGGTATCAACGGGTTCTGGGACTATGGCCCGCTGGGTTGCGAATTGAAACGCAATATCCGTGATTCATGGTGGCGCGATGTGGTCCAGTTGCGCGAGGATGTGGTCGGGCTGGACAGCTCGATCATCATGAATCCTCGCGTCTGGGAGGCTTCGGGCCATACTGCCGGGTTTGTCGATCCCATGGTCGATTGCCGCGATTGCCGCAAGCGGTTCCGCGCGGATATGCTCTGCGAGGAGCAGGGGCTGCAATTGGAGAAGACTGATCAGGGTTTCCGGCTGCCGGCCGGCACGGTCTGTACCGCCTGTAAGTCGAAGAATCTGACCGAGCCGCGCGCGTTTAACCTGATGTTCAAGACGTTTATCGGGCCGGTGGAGGAGGATGCTTCCGTGGCATACCTGCGCCCGGAGACGGCTCAGGGCATCTTTGTCCAGTTCCAGAATATCCTGGCGGTTTCGCGCCAGAAGGTGCCGTTCGGGATTGCCCAGATCGGCAAGGCTTTCCGCAACGAGATCAATCCGCGCAATTTCACGTTCCGATCGCGTGAGTTTGAGCAGATGGAGCTGGAGTTCTTCATCAAGCCGGGCGATGACGCGCAGTGGCATGCATACTGGGTCGAGCAACGGATGGCCTGGTATAACCGCATCGGCCTGCCGCCGGCGCGCCTGCAGCAGTATGTCTATCCGCAGAGTGAGTTGGCGCATTACGCCAGCGCCTGCGTGGATGTGATGTATGAGTTTCCGTTCGGCGTGCAGGAGCTGGAAGGGATCGCCGCGCGCGGGAATTACGATTTGAGTCGGCATCAGGAATACAGCCGTAAGTCGATGGAGTATTTCAATCAGGAGACCAAGGAAAGGTTCATTCCGCACGTGATCGAGCCGTCGGCGGGGGTTGACCGGGTGGCGCTGGCCGTGCTGTGCGAGGCTTACCGGGAGGAATGGGTGCCGAAGGGCGAAGGGGAAACGCTTCAGGCCGAATTCGGTAAGCCGCCGCCGGCAGGTTATGAATTGCGCACGGTGATGCGGTTTGCGCCGGCCATGGCGCCGATCAAGGTGGCGGTGTTTCCGCTGGTGAAGAATAAGCCGGAACTGGTGAGCAAGGCGCGCGAGGTGTTCGATATGCTGCGCGATGTCTGGCCCTGCTTCTGGGATCAGACCGGCGCCATCGGACGGCGTTACCGCCGCCAGGATGAAATCGGCACGCCGTTCGGCGTTACCGTGGACTTCGATACGCTGGAAGATAATACCGTGACTTTGCGCGATCGCGATACTATGCGGCAGATACGGTTGCCGATTAATGAATTGTTGCCGCGTCTCGCCGGCGCTATCCGAGGCAGCGCGCCGACTGCGGCGGAGTAATGCAGTTGGTATAAACTGACCGCCGGTCGGCGCCCGGCGGTGATAAGGAAGTTGCTTTCAAAAGTCCGGAGGGTTGCGACGACGCGCAACCCTCCAATGAATAATCATACGGGTTTATTGATATTTGGAGGGTTTTGCTTCGTCAAAACCGTTCCCGCGCGTACTTTTGAAACCGGATAAGGACATGACTCATGATTAAAATAGCGATGATTGGCCTGGATACCAGCCACAGCTTGGCGTTTCCGCGTCTGATGCAGGGGCCGGCGCGCAAGATTACCGGTATGCGCGCGGTGACCTGCCTGCGGTTCATGACGCCTTTCACCAACCAGAAGGTTTTGGATGAACGCCAGCAGCAGTTGGAGGCGCTGGGGGTCAGGGTTACGGAGAATCCGGACGAGGCGCTGGACGGCTGCGATGCGATTATGCTGGAAATCAATGATGGCAGTTACCACCTGGAATATTTCAAAAAAGTGGCGGCATTGGGCAAGCCGGTGTTCCTGGACAAGCCGCTGGCCTGCAGCCTGGCCGACGGGCGGGCGATCATGCGCCTGGCCCACAAGCACGGCACCAGAGTGTGGTCCGGATCGTCCATCCCGTTTGCCTCGGAAGTGGCCGCCGCGCGGGCCGCGGTGCCGGAAGTCAGGCTGGCGCATGTTTTCGGCAACCTGGGCGTCGCGCCCGCCGGTGATTCGCTGGTTTGGTATGGGGTGCATGTCTTTGAAACCCTGCAAAGGCTGATGGGGCCGGGCGCGCTTAAAGTGCGCGCGGTGGAGAATGAGCAGTCCGTGGTGGCTTTGGTGGATTACGGCGCCGGACGACAGGGCCTGGCCGAGGTGGTCAAGAAGTGCGGCGCTTATGGCGGCCGGGTGCAGGGGACTAGCAAGGGCGAATTGAGGGGGCATCCGTTTGTCTGTGGCGCCGCCTGCTACGCCCTGTTGCTGCGTGAGATTAAGAAGTTTTTCGCGGGCGGTCAGGCGCCGGTAACAATGCCGACCACCTTTGAAGGGCTGGCGATGATGATTGCCACCCGCCGGTCCATTGTTTCGGGACGGGCGGAATGCGTGGCCGCGGCGCCGGACTTTGCCGGACGGTGAAATTTTGACGTTTGTTGGCGGGAATCCATGGATCAGCCTCATGATTTGAAGATGCTCTTGGAGCAGGTGGCCGGCGGCAAGCTGGCGCCGGACGATGCCTTGCGCCGATTGCAGACACCGGCGGAGGATGATCTGGGATTCGCGCGGGTGGACCTCGCGCGCCAGAAACGCTGTCGCGTGCCGGAAGTGATCTATTGTCCCGGCAAGACCGTCCCCCAGATCGTTGCGGTGATGCGCGCCCTGCATGCGGCGCGGCAGCCGGTGCTGGGCACGCGCGCCACTCCGGAGCAGTACCAGGCCGTACAACGGGATTTGCCCGACGCGGTTTATCATGAGGCGGCCCGGGCCATTACCCTGCCGCTCCCCGCGCCGGTGGAGTTGACCGGTCAGGTGGCGGTGGTGTGCGCGGGCACTTCGGATATCCCCGTGGCGGAGGAGGCGGCGCTGACGTCGGAATGGCTGGGCGCGCGCACGGACCGCATGTATGACGTGGGCGTGGCCGGGCTGCACCGGCTGGTGAATCGGCTTGATCAATTGCGCCGGGCCCGCGTGGTGGTGGTGGTGGCCGGCATGGAGGGGGCTTTGCCGTCGGTGGTGGCCGGCCTGCTGGAGGCCCCCGTGATCGCGGTGCCCACCAGCATCGGCTATGGCGCCAGCCTGCAGGGCGTGGCGGCCCTGCTGGCGATGCTTAATTCCTGTGTTCCGGGTATTACTGTGGTAAATATTGATAACGGGTTCGGCGCCGGAGTGGCGGCGGCGGCCATTAACCGGTTGAAATGATGAAAATTCTTGAATTCAACAGTATCGGCGGCGCCAGCGGCGACATGATTCTGGCCGCGCTGATTGACCTGGGGGCCGACGAAAAAGTCTTGCAGGCGCGCCTGAACAGCCTGGGAATTGAACCCTTCCGGCTGGATGTGCGGCGCTCGGTGTTTGACGGGTTGCGTGGCGTTCAGGTCCGGGTGCGGATCGGGGCTGAGGCCACCGCACCGGAGGTCGCGGTATCTTCTGCCCACGACCATGCGCACAATCACGATCATAAACATGATCACGACCACGCACATGAACATGCGCACGATCACGCACATGATCACGGACCTGAACATGAACACGGCCATGAAC
>JAIVGW010000319.1 GCA_020201415.1 Lentisphaerota bacterium | reverse complement strand
GTGTATGAAGATGCCAATGGCGAGCGTCTGCCGCCGGCCCAGGTACAGCGCACATTGTTGCGGGGTGACGCATGTATGGAACATGGCGGCCGGATCATTCTGCTTGATGCCGGCGCCATAGCCACGGTGAATGATATTTTCAGTGATTGTGCCAGCCGGGATGGCGCCCGTCCCGGCGCCTTCCGCTTGTCAGGTGTCTATGCCGCCTATGTGCAATCAGCCCTCTCGGCGCTCGACGGAATCGATATCGAGGCCCCTGAGGGCTGGTTGCGACGGGCGGACCGTCAGAACCGCGTCCTGCCGCCGGCTCCGGTCATTTTATCGGCAAAGCTGGAATCCATTCTGCGGCCTTATCAGAAGGAAGGTGTCACCTGGCTGCGGTTTCTGGAACAGTCGCTTTTCAACGGCATCCTGGCGGATGACATGGGGTTGGGCAAGACCGTCCAGGCCCTGTCCTGGATCAGCCAGGCCCGGTTGCATCCTCAAATTATGGAAAAACCCTGTCTGGTGGTTTGTCCAACCAGCCTGGTGGAAAACTGGGCCGAGGAAGCGCATAGGTTTGCCCCTGAGTTAAGGCTGTTGACGCTTTCGGGCGCCGAGCGGCATGGTTATTGGGATGAGTTGGAGCATGTGAATATGGCCATCACCTCCTATGCCCTGTTGCGTCGTGATGTGGAAAAATACCTGAAGATCGATTTCGCGGTGATCGTGCTGGATGAGGCGCAGCACATCAAAAATCGTTCCACCATGAATGCCGTTGCGGCCAAGCGTTTGCGCAGCATGCACCGTCTGGTGTTGACCGGCACCCCGATGGAAAACAGTATTGCTGATTTATGGTCGATCATGGACTTCCTGATGCCGGGCTACCTGGGGTCTTACGAATCCTTCCGTCGAACGTATGAACTGCCGTCCGCTCAAGCCGGGCCGGAAGCCGAACAGGTGCGTCTGCGTCTGCGGCGCAAACTGCATCCATTTGTATTACGCCGTTTGAAAATCGATGTAGCCCGGGATTTGCCGCCGAAAATCGAGCGAACGGCCATATGCTCGTTGACGACCGATCAGCAAAGGATTTACGACGGGCTGCTGGAGCAGTCGCGCCGGCGCCTGATCACCATGGTGGCCGAGCGTGGGTTCCAGCATTCACGCATGGAAATTCTCAAAACCTTGTTGCGTCTGCGCCAGGTCTGCTGTCACTTGGCGCTCCTGAAGCAGCCACTGGCGCCGGAATCGCAACCATCGGCCAAACTGGAACTGTTCATGGAACTACTGGATGAAGCCGTGGATGGCGGCCATCGCGTGCTGGTTTTCAGTCAATTCACCTCCATGCTGTTCATCCTGCGCCGGCGCCTTGAAGAGGCGGCGTTGAAATACAGCTATCTTGACGGCATGACCCGCGAGCGCCAACGTGTCGTGCGCGAGTTTAATGCCCGCCGCGATGTGCCGGTTTTCTTGATGAGCTTAAAAGCCGGCGGCACAGGCCTTAATATTACCGGCGCCGACATGGTGATTCACTATGACCGACCGGGCGCACCGTATCGGACAGACGCGCACGGTTTACGTGGTCAAGCTGATCACGCGCAATACGGTGGAGGAAAAGGTGCTGGCAATGCAGCAGCGTAAGCAGGAGATGATCGACGCCACCCTTTCCGTCGATAAGGATATTTCTGCAAAAATGACGTGGGAGGACGTGCAGGAACTTCTGAGTTAGCCGGCGCCGCCGCCGGCAAAAGAATTGCACAGCAACGCATGGGAAAGGAGCGAAGTCAGAAGAAGGTGTTGAGTGTTACGTGTTAAAGTTTTAATTTTTCAGTGAATATAGGCCTGATGCGGCTCAGCATCAGGGCCGGCAGCTTTGCCCTTCAGTATGATATCATGAACCGCTTGATAATATTTTGGAGTGCGGCGGCTTGACCTGCTTTCCGTTTGAAGCATTTATCATTTACTCTAAGAATGCTGTCCGCAAAACAAGGGTGGCAACAAATGCTTGTCAAATGTTCAGGTGGACTATACAATAATCAGGATGTTTTTGTTCGGCCCGGCAGTCCGTTTAGCCGGCTTTTATGAGTGCGACTTGGGGAGGATGTTCATGAAAGATATTGCGGTTGGTGATGTTCGCAATTTTATGCTTGTTGGTCACAGCGGCAGCGGCAAAACTTCCCTGTGCGATGCTTTGCTGTTCAAATTGGGAATGAACGATCGGTTGGGTTCGCCGGCTTCCGGGACCAGCCTGTGCGATGCAACGGAAGAGGAAATCAGCCGCAAGGCCACGATTTACGCCAAATCGTTTGCAGCGCCCTACAAGCGCAAGGATGGCGCCGACATCCAGATGGTGATGCTTGACACGCCCGGCACCGTGGACTTTTTTGGACAGGTGCGCTGCGCGGGCAGGGCGGTGGATGCGGCGTTGGTGACGGTGGATGCGGCTGCCGGTATTCAAGTCGGCACCCGCGCCGCCTGGCGTTATTGTGAGGAATTGGGCTTGCCGCGCGCGGTGGTGGTCACCGGTGTGGATCGCGAAGGCGCCGATTTCGACCGTACGCTGGCTGAAATTCAGAGTGTGTGGGGCGCGGCCTGCGTGCCGGTTGTGTTGCCGGTTGACGGCAAGCCCGTCTGGGTGCTGGATTTGCCTGAGGATGCGGCGGGCGGCGCGCGTGGCGCCTTGATCGAGAAGGCTGCCGAATCGGATGATGCCTTGATTGAGAAGTTTATTGGCGGTGAGTCATTGACGGCGGATGAAATTGCGCGGGGCCTGCGTGGCGCGGTCTTGGCCGGCAGCCTGATTCCCGTCTTCGTGGTGCTGCCTTTGCAGCAGGAAGGTGTTGGGGAGTTACTGGAGGGCATTGCCCGTATCTTCCCTGCGCCTACCGACCGGCCCGTCAAGGATGCGGCGGGCGAGCTGGTAGCTGCCGGTCCGGAGGCCCCGTTCAGCGGATTTGTATGGCGCACGCAGACCGACCCTTATGCCGGCAAACTTGCCCAAGTGCGCGTTGTGAGCGGAGTTCTGCGCGAAGGTATGGAAGTCTTAAACGCCGCCCGCGGTGTCAAGGAATCTGTCGGAACTTTTTTCACAACCTGCGGCAAGAAACAGTTGCCGGTGCTGGAAGCGCGGGCGGGTGACGTCATTGCCGTACCCAAGCTTAAAAACACACATGTCAACGACACCTTGTGCGCCACCGGCCACAAAATCGAACTTGCCCCGATTGCCTTTTCCAATCCGGTGATGTTCAGTGCCGTGATCGCCAAGGAAGGCGAGGAGGATAAAGTCGGCGTCATGGTCGGGCGTGTGATTGAGGACGATCCCACCCTTAAGGTGGAACGCAATCCCCAGACCCATGAAATGGTCATTTCCGGCATGGGGGACGCGCATCTGGAACTGGTCAGGGATTTGGTCAAGAAACGCGGCAATCTCGGCATCGATTACAAGGTGCCCAAGGTGCCTTACCATGAGACGGTCACGGCCAAGGGTGAAGGTCATTACAAACACAAAAAACAATCAGGCGGCCGCGGACAGTACGCGGAAGTTTATGCCAAAGTCGAGCCTTTGGGCGATGAAACTGAATGGTTCGTGGATGCGGTGGTGGGAGGGGTGATCCCCCGCAACTTTATTCCGGCCTGTGAAAAGGGGTTTGCCGAAGCCATGCATAATGGCGGGCTGGCGGGCTATCCGGTGGTCAATGTCAAGGTTACGGTTTACGATGGCTCCTATCATGATGTCGATTCCTCGGAAATTGCCTTCAAGATCGCCGCATCCCGCAGTTTCCGGGAGGCCATGAACAGCGCCAAACCGGTGCTGCTGGAACCGGTGATGAATATCAAGGTCATGGTGCCGGACCAGTACATGGGAGATATTAATGGCGACTTGAATCATCGGCGCGGACGCATCCTTGGTGTTGAAGTGCAGGATGGCATGCAGGTAATTACCGCTGATGTGCCGCAGGTGGAGTTGTTCCGGTATTGTTCGGAACTTCGCAGTATCACCGGTGGACGAGGTTCGTTTGAAATGGAATTTGCGCGTTATGATATCGTGCCGTCAAATATTGCGCAAAAAGTGATTGCGGAAGTCGAGAAGGTCAAGGAAGAAGAGGATTGATGTCCGGGGTAACGGACGTCTTGAATAGCGCGGCCTGTGAGTTGTGTCCCCGCCGCTGCCGGGTGCGGCGGGGCGAGGCCATGGGGTATTGTGGAGCCGGGCGGCGCATGCGGGTGTATCGTCACGCGCCGCATCATGGCGAAGAGCCGCCGTTGTCCGGTCGGAATGGTTCAGGGACTGTTTTTTTCGGCTCCTGCACCATGCGCTGTGTTTATTGCCAGAATTATCGTTGGAGCCAGGCGGGCGAGGGACGTGATTGTTCGGCGGTTGAACTGGCAGACATGCTTTTGGAATTGCATGCAAGGGGTTGCCACAACTGGAATCTGGTCAGCCCCACGCCTTGGTTGCCGGACATTCTGCGGGCGCTGGATATGGTCAAGGCGCGTGGTGTGTCATTGCCGGTGGTTTACAACACCAGTGGTTTTGAGCGGCCGGAGGTGATCAGGGAACTTGGCGGCAAGGTTTCCATCTACCTGGCCGACCTGCGTTATGCCGAGCCGGGTTCAGCGGCCGCGGGGTCGGACGCGCCGAGTTATGTGGAAACGGCGCGCCTGGCGCTGCGGGAAATGTGGTCCATGGTTGGTCCGTTGCGGCTGGATGCAGCCGGTCTGGCGCGGACCGGGTTGATTTGCCGGGTGCTGGTGCTGCCCGGCCGGGCGCGTGAGGCCTGTGCCAGTCTGGAATGGCTGGCGGAGAACCTGGGGACGGATGTGGCTGTGAGCCTGATGGGGCAGTATACGCCGGCGCATCTGGCTGGTCGCATGGTCGGTTGGAATAGGACGGTAACGGCCACCGAGTATCAATTGGCGGTGGATTGTCTGGAAAAGTTGGGGTTTGGGACCGGCTGGCTCCAGGAACATGCCGCTTGTCCCGAAGAGTTGTTTGGTGTCAATATGCCCTCCGATCAGGCGGCCGGGAATTGAAATCGGCACGCTTGGTGGGTGTGGCGCTTGTCGTAAAGGCCCTTACGGATAATAAGAATCGCGCTGCTTCGGAGATTCGCCATATTTTCACCAAATTCGGCAGCAGTCTGGCCGGACAGGGCGCCGTCACCCGCAATTTCAAACGCAAGGGGCAGATTTTGGTGGATGCCAAGTCGATCGAGGAAGACCGCTTGATGGGAATAGTACTGGAAGCCGGTGCTGAAGACATGCAGGTTGACGGAGATTCCTACGAGATCATCACCGAGCCGACTAATTACCAGGATGTGGTGGATGCCTTGGAAAAGGCGGAAATTTCGGCCGCATCTTCCGAGATCACCCTGATACCCGACAGTTACATGACAGTAACCGAGAAAAGCGTGGCCTCACAGGTGCTGAAATTCATTGAAGCGTTGGAAGACAACGATGACGTTCAGAATGTTTATTCCAATCTGGATGTGGACGAAGCACTGCTGGCCGAGCTGGAGCAGCAATGACCCAACCGCCGCCGCCGGCCGCCATGCGGGTGTTGGGTGTTGACACCTCATTACGCTCCTCCGGCGCGGCGGTCATAGAAAAGCGCGCTGGACAGTTGGCTACGTTGGAATACACTGTGATCAGGAATCCGGCGCGCCTTCAGGTTTCTCGTTGCCTTGATCGTTTGCAGCGGGGAATCGCGGAATTGATTGAGCGCTGGCGTCCCGATGTAGCGGCGGTTGAGGGTGTGTTTTACTGTCGTAATGCCAAAACAGCGTTAGCTTTGGGTCAGGCACGCGGTGTGGTGCTGGCCGCCTGTGCGGCGGCTGGATTGCCGGTGTTTGAATATGCGCCGCGCCGTGTCAAGCAGGCGGTGGTGGGTTATGGGGCGGCTGAGAAGGATCAGGTGCGGCGCATGGTGATGGCCATATTGAAATTGGATGAGCCGCCGGCTGATGATGCTTCGGATGCTCTGGCTATTGCCGTCTGCCACATGTATGGCGCAGGCCGTTGGACGGGAGGACCTCTGATGGCGCGGGAGATCTGATTATGATCGATTTTCTTGAAGGGGTGGTATGTGAAAAGACACCGGCCCGCCTGGTGTTGCAGGTGGGCGGGGTGGGTTATGAAATTTTCATTTCCCTGAACGGTTACGCCGGGCTGCCGGCGATCGGCGCCGTCTGCCGCCTGTGGGTGCATGATTATGTGCGTGAAGATCAGCATCTGTTGTACGGGTTTGTCGGTGCGGATGAACGCCGGCTTTTTAATCTTTTGTTGGGTGTTTCCGGCATCGGGCCCAAAATCGCGCTAAGCGCCTTGGGCGGCATGTCGGTGCGTGAGCTGACCGCCGCCATTACCGGCGGTGAAGTGTCTCGTCTGCAGGGCATATCGGGTGTCGGCCGCAAAACCGCCGAGCGAATAGTGCTGGAATTGCGCGATAAGTTCGAAGCAACTGAAGGATTGTCCGGGGCGTTTGCCGCGCCGGCTGAGCAGCGTCTGCATGATGCCGCGCGCGCGTTGGTGGCGTTGGGGCATAAACCGGCCGAAGCCCAGAAAATGGTGCTGGCTGTTGCGGGCGGGGTGCCGGAAGATGCGGGTGTGGCGGAATTGGTGCGGCTGGCTTTGCGGCGTTGAGGACAGGAGCCGGGGTTGCCAGCCTAGCCGGGAATATTTATGAAAATAACATTAATACAATATATGACAGATTTACATGCAAAATCATGATATGTCGCAATTCAGGGTGGCGGGAGTGGGGGAGGTTCTGTGGGACATGCTGCCATCCGGCCGTCGCCTGGGCGGCGCCCCCGCCAATTTTGCCTGTCATGCCGCGGCTTTGGGTGCGCGGGGGGCATTGGTCAGTGCCGTTGG
>JAIVGW010000088.1 GCA_020201415.1 Lentisphaerota bacterium | reverse complement strand
GTACATAAACACACGGCCGCCGATAACACCCATTCGGTCAAAATTAAAAAACAAGTCGGCATCTTCATTGTTTTTAATGCCGTTCTCCACGAAAATCCCCCACTGTTGGAAGTTTTCCCGCCAATATCCGAATTCCATATTGAAGCAGCGGTCCACGGACTGATAATGCATCTGGCGGTTGAACCTTTCGCGGTCAGTCATGGAACTCTTCCATTTTTTACGGCAAGACTGAATCGGTTGATCATTCACAACACACCCCCTTTTGTTTTCAAATGTGTCTCGTCGTATACAGCCAGACTTCGTCACCGTCAATGTAACCGTTCACGATAGATCGCTGCCGTTCCCCGGGACCGCCAGGCTCCAGCCTGGCATTTTCCCCGTGGTAGAGCCAAGCTGGAGCCTGGCGACCCGCAGAATTAGTCCGAAAGATGCCAGTCTTATCTGTCTTCTTTTCTCTTCTGACCAGCTTCATACGCTTCAAGCGTCATCGGCCGCCACGGTAAAGCAATAAGATCCCGCCCCCAACCGCAGTACGATCCGATCCGACTCCGCCGTAATCCGCGCGTCCGCCAGGACGGTATGCAGAGGTTGATCCGATTCCTTGATATCCGCCGCGGATTTTGCGGGCAGGCATACGTCCGCGGAAGTATTGGGCGGAATACGGATGCGCCAATGGAAAACCCGGTTTTCATCGATCCGCCAATAGCTCTCGATCAAACCATAGGACGTTTCCTTGCGTGCATGGGCCCAGGTCAAATCATCGACGGGAGTTGGACGCAAGATGAATTCCTTGTAGCCCGGCGCGGATTCCTTCGGTCGTATACCGGCGATACCGGCATAGAACCATTCTCCAATCCCATTGTAACAGTTGTGGATATGGGAGCGCTTGCCGTCCCAATGCTCCCAGGTGGTGGTGCCACCCTCGGCCAGCATATAGCCCCACCCCGGGAAGGTCTTTTTGGCGGTGTAAGCAAATACCAGGTCATCGCGCCCCAGCAACTCCAGGGTTTGGGTCAGGATCGGCACACCGACCAGGCCGACATCCAGATGCCCGGCATGCTCCACCATGATTTTGTCTTCCAGACGCTGGATTATTAGAGACCGCAGGTTTTCCGGCACCGCGCCAACCATCAGCGGATACGCCAGATCCAACTGCGTGTCATCCGCATAAGTCGTTTTTTCAGGATCAAAGAAGACCGTATGGATTTGTTTGAGCAGATCTTTATGCTCATCGGCATACCGAGCGGCATCCTTGTTTTTTTCCAGCAATTGGGAAATCAGGCGCATCTGCCCCAGGCACTGCGCCAGCATGCAGTTGGTCACAAGATGCACGGATTGTTCAGCCTGCAATTCCGTGCGGCCGGGCCGCGCCCAATCACCCAGGTACCAGTTGCGGTAATCTACTTCCGGCCAACCCAGCAGCAAACCGTTGGATTCCCGATGCGCACCCACATAGCCGTCCAGCCAGCGTTGCATCATGGGGTAATTTTCATCGAGCATCCGTCGGTCACCGTAATGCAGATAGGCCTGCCAGGGCGCCCCGATCACGAAGGCACACCAATAGGGACCGCCTCCGCGCTTATTGAAACAGGGAGCGGTATGCGGCAACCCGCCATCCGGACGCTGGCAGTCGCGCCAATGCGCCAGCCAATTGGCGTAAAGCGGGCCCATGCCGTGCATGGTCATGGCCGCCGGTGTGCTGGAAAGTCCGTCGCCGCCGTAGCCCATGCGCTCCGCGTGGGGACAGTCAACCATATACCCGCCGAGGGTCAGACATTCCAACGTATAGTGAATCATGTCGTGGATATTGTTGAGCAACGGATTGGACGAAGCAAAACCTGACTGCACGGGATAGCCGGTACGCACCAGCCTGGCGGTCATACTTTGCCGATCAGGCGGACAATCCAAACCCTGTATGCGCACATATCGAAAGGCATGATAGTTAAATCGATTCTCAAAGAATTCTCCATTTTCGCCCCGGGCAATGTAAGTGTCGCATTGCGTCAAGGTTTTCAAGGAGCCATCATCCTCAATATGATCCGCGAACTCAAACTGAACCTCCTGTCCGGGCGCAAGGCTGTCGAAGCGCATGCTGAAAAGACCGGTCAGGTTGCGACCGAAATCAACCAGCCAGGCGTCCTCTCCGTCAAAAGGCCGGATCAGGTGCGGGTGAAAAGTATAAACCACCCGATTAGGTTCACAGAGCATGGCCGCGACCTCATGGTCCGGTATATCGGGCAAGGCGACCGGCGTCCATAGCGCGTCGTCATATCCAGACTTACTCCAACCGGGGATGATATGACGTCCATCGGCCTTTTCGCCACCGTAGTTACCGCATCTCCCCGATCCCAACCGGGCATAATGGCTTGCATGGCCCTTCCATGAGGCATCCGTGACCAATTGTTCGGTTGTACCGTCCGGATAGAGCAATTCAAGAAAGCCCCGCACCACCGGCCCATCATGCGCGACTCCCGGGTAAGTCGGCAAATACCAGCCACGCCCCAGCCAAAGTCCGCAGACGTTTTCTCCAGCCCGCAAAATTTCTGTCACATCATGCACCACGTACAGCGAGCGCTTGTCAAACTGCGACGGACCCGGAGTCAAAAGATAATCATCTACTTTATTCCCGTTAATATGCAATTCGTAATAACCCAGGGCGTTGATATAAGCGCGGGCCACACAGGGTTTCCGGGACAGGACAAATGACTTGCGCAGCAAAGGGTGTTCCGGGTCACCTGTTGAACGATCCAGGGCAATATAGTTGCCGGGCCAGGGTTGCCCCATCATCCCGGTCGTCCAGGATGCCGGGGCGCTCCAGGATGAAACGGCATCAGCCTCATCCCACACCCGCACTTTCCAGAAATACCGCGTACGCGGTTTGAGGGCTTTTCCCGCATACGGGATGAGCACGCTTTTGTCATCGATGACCTTCCCGCTGTCCCAAAGGTCGCCCGTATCACGCGCCAGCAATTCAGGCGCTGATGCCACCAGTATCTGGTACGCACTCTGCCGCACCCCGCGGCGGGCCGCTTCCATCCGCCAGCTCAAGCGTGGGGCCGGGTCATCAATATTCAGCGGTTCGGCAAGGGATTCACAGCACAACTTGTCTATCGCAATTATTCTCATCAATATCTTGCTGTCTTTCATAAAATTTCACACCATGATCCCTTTCCTGTTATTCAGATATTATACACATCCGCTGGGTTCCTTTGATCCAGTATCCGGCCATTTCAATCAGTGTTGTACGCATGGATTGACCTTCTTATCGCGTTGGTTCGAAAACAGGGTGGGTATGATCTGCATTCCTGGTCATCCCACAAGTTGAATGTTGACATATCATTCCACACGCAGTGTCACACTCTGCAGCCGTATGTTTGTTCCCGGATCGGAGCGGGACATCTGCGTTTTAATCCAGACATGTTTTTTACTCAAATCATCACCCGGCGCCACACCAGGAAGCGCCGCTCCAACAAAGGCCCGGCACCATTGTCCAGGCAATGCTTCTGCGCTGTCGCTGATCCCGACCAGCACTTGCAGCACGGCCTGCGCGGCGTCGCCTTGCGTTTCGGCCTGCCATGCGATCGAACTGCGCGCAACGCGTGACATCCCGTGAAAGGCAATCGGGCCGGACAACCAATAACCCGCTGCAAGCTCCCACGCAGCCCCAACGATTACCCCGTGGTTGCCGCCTGACGTAAGATCATAAAGTTTATCACCCGTGCCCGGACGCCGTCCGGCAATCCACCAGCCTGCCAGGCCGGGCTCATCACCGGTCAATTCCGCATTCATATTATCCTGAATTTCCCGCTGGTTGCGCAC
>JAIVGW010000318.1 GCA_020201415.1 Lentisphaerota bacterium | reverse complement strand
CCTTTATCCCGCCCAGTACCCTGAAGTGGGCATGTGCGTGGACGGTTTCCGCTTCGGCGGCCGCCCGGAAGAGTTTGGCCACCTGGGCATATCCGTCCTGTTCCGCCTTTTTCGCAAATGCCAGATACTTGCGGTTGGCCTGACTTTCCCCCGCAAACGCTGCCTGCAGATTGTCTTGAGTTGCCATATTTCCTCCTATTCGGGTTATTGTTTATTGACAAGATAAAATATGATTGTATGCTGTAAGTCAAGAATAATTATTATCAAGGATGTTTGGTTGTGTGGTGGTGCGAAAGACTGGTTGACATGCGCCGCCGAACTTGGTAGTCACTTAAAATAGATTGCATGGCCGTGAACCTGAGGAAAGGATGGCAAAGATGAGTAATGAAATGAAATGCCCCGTGACCGGAAAAACCGCTTCCACCCCCGCCACCAAGGGTCCTTCGATTCGCGAATGGTGGCCCAATCAGTTGAACCTGGGCATCCTGCACCAGCATCACCCCGCTGCGAATCCGTTGGGGACTGAATTCAACTATGCCGCGGAGTTCAAAAAGCTTGATCTAAAGGCGTTGAAAAAAGATTTGTATGCTTTGATGACCGATTCCCAGGAATGGTGGCCGGCGGATTGGGGCCATTACGGCGGATTGTTTATCCGCATGGCCTGGCACAGTGCCGGCACCTACCGGTCCGCCGACGGGCGCGGCGGCGGCAGCACCGGCAACCAACGGTTTGCGCCGGTCAACAGTTGGCCCGATAACGGCAATCTGGACAAGGCCCGCCGGTTGCTCTGGCCGATCAAGTGCAAGTACGGCAACAGGATTTCCTGGGCTGATCTCATGATCCTGGCCGGTAATTGCGCGCTGGAGTCAATGGGGTTCAAAACCTTCGGGTTCGGCGGCGGGCGGGTTGATATCTGGCAGCCGGAGGAGGATATCTACTGGGGCTCCGAGGCCGAATGGCTGGGCGCCAAGCGCTACAGCGGCGACCGTGAACTGGATAATCCACTGGCAGCCGTGCAGATGGGGCTGATCTATGTGAACCCGGAAGGGCCGGACGGCAAGCCCGATCCGGTGGCTTCAGGGCGCGATGTGCGTGTGACCTTTGCCCGCATGGGGATGAATGACGAGGAAACCGTTGCCCTGGTCGCCGGCGGGCATACTTTCGGCAAGGCACACGGCGCCGGCGATCCCAAGCTAGTCGGTCCGGAACCGGAGGCCGCCCCGATCGAGGAGCAGGGTCTGGGCTGGATTAACCGCTTGGGCACCGGCAAAGGCGTGCATACCACCACCAGCGGTATCGAAGGCGCGTGGAAACCAAATCCGACCCGCTGGGATAACGGCTATTTCGACATGCTTTTCGGTTACGAGTGGGAGCTTGTCAAAAGTCCGGCCGGTGCCTACCAGTGGCTGGCCAAGGATGTGAAGAAAGAAAACATGATTCCGGATGCCCATGATCCGAAGAAGAAAAACCGGCCCATGATGACGACCGCCGACCTGTCGTTGCGGTTTGATCCCATCTATGAGCCGATTTCCCGTCATTTCCACCAGCATCCGGAAGAGTTGGCCGACGCCTTTGCCCGCGCCTGGTTCAAGCTGACGCACCGCGACATGGGGCCGAAATCACGCTACCTGGGGCCGGAAGTTCCGGAAGAAGATCTGATCTGGCAGGATCCCCTGCCGGCGGTAAATCATCCTTTGATAGATGCCGCGGATATCGCCGCGCTCAAGATCCGGGTGCTGCAGGCGGGTCTGACGTCCGCGGAACTGGTCGGCACTGCCTGGGCCTCGGCCTCCACTTTCCGCGGCTCGGACAAGCGCGGCGGCGCCAACGGCGCACGCATCCGCCTGGCGCCGCAAAAGGATTGGGCGGTCAACCAGCCGGAGCAGCTGGACCGGGTGCTGGCAGTGCTGGATAAGATCCGGCAGGAATTCAACCAGTCCCGGACGGACGGGAAACAGGTTTCGCTGGCCGATCTGATCGTGCTGGCCGGTGGCGCGGCGGTCGAAGCGGCCGCCAAAGAGGCCGGACATGCGATTGAAGTTCCGTTCGTTCCGGGCCGCGCCGATGCTTTGCAGGAGCAGACCGATGTCGAGTCGTTCGCCCTGCTGGAGCCGGAAGCCGATGGCTTTCGTAATTATCAGAAAAAGAAGTATGCGGTTCCAGCCGAGGAACTGCTGGTGGACAAGGCGCAGTTGCTCACCTTGAATGCGCCGGAGATGACCGTGCTTGTCGGCGGTCTGCGCGTGCTGGGCGCCAATGCGGGCAATTCGCCGCATGGAGTGTTTACCAAGCGGGTCGGTGTCCTTTCCAACGACTTCTTCGTCAATCTGATCGACATGGGGACCGTGTGGAAACCTGTGTCCGAAGCCGGCGATGTCTTTGAAGGGCGCGACCGCCGGACGGGCCAGCCTAAATGGACCGGCACCCGCGTTGACCTGATCTTTGGCTCCAACTCGCAGCTGCGCGCGCTGGCCGAGGTCTATGCGCAGGACGATGCCGGGGCGAAGTTCGTGCGCGATTTTGTTGCGGCCTGGACCAAGGTGATGCAGCTCGATCGTTTCGATCTCGTCCAGTGAAATTCATATTCCTGTTTTTGATCGGGGTCATCCTCCTGGCCGGGGATGATCCCGGTCGTATCCGGATCTTGCCAGGATGATAGGTATTTCAAAACTTTACTGCGGCATGGCGGCGCAGTCCGATGCGCTGCGCTACGGACACCCTGCCGGACCACCTTCCGGGTCCCGGCCGCGGCGCGCCACCGGTAAAAAACCGGTGGTGGTCTGGAACTGTACCCGTGCCTGCAATCTGCAATGTATTCATTGTTATGCGCATGCCGGTCGCCAGTCGGCGGAAAATGAGCTGTCGCTTGCGGAAGGCCGGGCCCTGATTGATGATCTTGTGCTGGCTGGTGTGCCGGTTCTTCTTTTTTCCGGCGGTGAGCCTTTGTGCCGCGCGGATTTGCCGGAATTGGTGGCATATGCCGCGGGCCGCGGTTTACGGGCAGTGGTTTCCACCAACGGCACCCTGATTGACGATGCCATGGCCGCACGGTTGAAAAACGCCGGTCTGGCTTATGCCGGGATCAGCCTGGACGGGCTGCGCGGGACCAATGACCGTTTTCGCGGTCGGCCGGGCGCGTTTGATCTGGCCTTGGCGGGCATGCGCGCCTGCCGCCGGGCCGGACTGAAAGTCGGTTTGCGCTTTACCCTTACCCGGCATAATTTGGCTGATCTGCCGGGCGTTTTTGATCTGATCCGGGCCGAGGACATTCCACGCGCCTGTTTTTATCATATGGTGTACAGCGGCCGGGCCGCCGATCTGCAGGGGGATGACCTGTCACATGCTCAGGCCAGGCAAGCCTTGGATTTGATAATGGAACGCACCGCCGACCTGCTGGAGCTGGGCCGGCCCCGGGAAATTCTGACCGTGGACAATCATTGTGACGGACCTTACATCCACCTCCGGCTGCGCGCCGCGGGACGGAGAGAGGATGCCGCGCGCGTTCTGCGCCTGCTTGCCCGTGCCGGCGGCAACAGCAGCGGACAGGGCATCGGCTGTGTGGGTTGGGACGGCACGGTTTATCCGGATCAGTTTCTGCGCAATATTCCTCTGGGCAACGTGCGGCACCGTCCCTTCAGTGTCATCTGGAGCGATGAAACAAACACGCTGCTGCGGGCCTTACGCAACAAAGCCGCGCATGTGACCGGTAAATGCGCCGGCTGCCGGTTCCTGGCGGTCTGCGGCGGCAATTTTCGCGCCCGGGCCCTGGCGGCTACCGGCCGCCTGTGGGGGGTCGATCCGGCCTGCTACCTGACCGATGACGAGAT
>JAIVGW010000087.1 GCA_020201415.1 Lentisphaerota bacterium | reverse complement strand
GTTATCGGCATGTTTTCCAGGTCCGGCTCGCGGCAATGCACGTCAAAGACGAGATATTTACCCTCCCATTTCACCTGAAAGGTCGTGGCGATTTCATCAGGAATGTCCTCACCGGTCTTGATGTCGCGCAGACGGTAAACCGGCGCCTCTTTGCCGGACAAGGCATCGCCCGCCAGCACCACCGGCGCGTCCTTGCGCGGATCGCCCATGGCTTCACGTTCCACCAGCGCCTTTTCCAATGCTTCCAGAGCGGGCATATCGTCCAGCACCAGCTGCACCCGCTGACCGTAAATCCCGGCGCCGGCCGCTTCCCGCGCCGCCAGCAGTAATTTGACAAACTCTATCCGCATCTCCAGCGGCTGCGCCACCGAAGGTTTCCGCTCACGGCTGTAAACCCGCTCGGCATGTTCAAAGGCCAGGCGCATTTGATCGGCGGCCGGACCGTAGAACAGATGATAATATTCATTGAGCAGTTCATCCAGATCCTGATCGGCATCGCGCAAATATGCGGCTGTGACGTAATGATTCAGGTGCGCCAGCCCCGGCGGACCCCAGCGCTGATCGCGCGAGCGCGGCACCGAGGAATTTTCGCCGATCGCCAAGCCCTTCACCGCCTTCATTTCCCGGGCAATACTGCGTGGGAAGATCAGCGGCGCCTGCGGCGAGGACGACCACTGTGTGTTGAAATTACGACCGATCCGCCCCGGCCCCAGTTTCGACAACCAGCCCTGCACTACTTCCCAGTAAGTCGCAAAGTTTTCATCATCATCCAGAATCGGCCGCACCCAGGAAATGCGCGCCACCAGATTGGGACTTAATGTATCGATGGATGCCGGCGGCTCTTGATACGCCGAATAGGCGCCGCAAACCACCAGACGGTCAGGATGGGTCTGGCCCGGAATTCCTTATTGGCCATTATGGCGCGCATACCGTGCGCGCCTCCCAACGACTCACTGTTCAGTCCCAGCCGCCAGTACCAATGAAAATCCTCCCATGAACAACTGGATATATTCCCCATGCGCAGATCACGCACCCGGAAATCGGGCGCCACGGTCTTGTCCACCACCGGCAGGGCAATGGAAGCTTGTTGCGGCACCACTTCACCCGGCTCGCCGGGCATGTACCAGCGCACTCCCAGATCGCGCAGGAACTCGTAGACCGCTTGCAGCGAGCCGGACTCATCCTGCGCCCAGATGCCCGAACGACCATGTAACGAACGGGAAGAAGTCGCCGGTGGCCGGCCGCTAGCGCCGGAGAGCGACGCCCATTCCGCCTGTACCCGCGGAAGATGGTTCTGATTACGGGCCCAAGGCTCGATCGGCACGAAATCCACATCGCGCCCAAAAAGCACCAGCCAGTCGGAACCGGACACCACCCTGAAGGCTTCCGGCGCCAAGCCGTCGGCGGTAATCCCCAGCTTCTCGGTGCCGGCGCTTTGCCCGATGTAGATCGCCACGGGATAATCCGCGCCGCGTTCATGCACGATCGGCAGCTCCGCGCCGGTGATCTTCTTTAAATAATCGCGCAGTTCCTCTGCCGCCAGTTTCACCAGGCGTGTCGGCTCAGCGGTCGTGACGATCTGCGCGCGCGGCTTACCCTCCTCCACAATCCAGGTTTCCGCCGCCATGCCAGCCGTAAGACAAACAATACTGAATACCGCCACCTGCAACATAAACCTTGATTGTCTGATCATGTATCTCATCCTATTTGGAATGGCGTTCGAACAACTTGCCGAATTTCAATTTGTTGCGGATGTCTTCACTCTCCGTCGGCACCCAGGCCGTGATTTCCGTACCATCTTCACGCGGCCGGTTGCGGCAGACATTGAAGTACCAGGGGAAACCACGCGCACGGGAATACGCGCCTCCACGTTCCAATAGCCGTCCCCGATGAAGGTGGCGACTTCCGCCTGGGACGACCAGGCTTCGCCCACCCCGCCTTCCGAATGGTCGGCATCCCAGACCGCGCCGGCAGGATTGATGGTGATCTCATAATAAGATAGATCCTGAGTCTCCAGCAGCAGGGTCACGCAGTCACCATCATGAATGGCGGCATCCTGCTTCGCCGTAGCCGTGATGTTTAAATTGCCCGCATCCGGATCATCGCACCGAATGCCTATGTAAAGGGCATCCTCATACCACTTTAGATAAAAGCGCGTGGCGTGTTGCGGGCGTTTCCCGGTAAGGTTGTCCGCCAAACCGCCGCCATGGTGATAGGCGGTCCATAAAAGCTCATCCAACTGGCCGTCGAGTTTGAAAGACTGCGCGGCCGCCTGCCACTTGCTATTGCCGGCCATATTATGCATTACGGGAAACTCCTTCACGTCCCCGCGCGCCTCAGACATGCCCTGCAGTTCCCGCAACTTCTCCAATGGCTGCAATTCGTCGATGATCATTTGCACCCGTTCGCCATAGACGGTGTCGCCCGCCGCCGCACGCGCCTGATGCAGCAGTTCGACGAAACGCACACGATCGGCATAAGACACCCGGCTGGGCGTCGGACGCCCCTCGCGCGGATAAATCGCCTCGGCAAACTCGAAAGCCGCGCGCATTTCCGCCTGGGCCGGCCCGTAAAACAGGGTGTAATATTCATCC
Organism: Lentisphaerota bacterium; assembly: GCA_020201415.1. GTDB lineage: Bacteria > Verrucomicrobiota > Kiritimatiellia > JAAZAB01 > JAAZAB01 > JAIVGW01. The sequence goes on along the minus strand of JAIVGW010000087.1, from coordinate 3,084 downwards.
AGCAGCACGTCCAAATCCTGTTGCGCATCCCATAAGTAACTTGAAAGCACATAGATGTTAAGATGGCTCAGACCGGGATGCTCCCAGCGCTGTTGGGGATTGCGGGGCACGGATGAGGCCTCTCCCAGGACAATCCCGCGCATGGCGCTCAACTCCCGGGCAATGCTGCGGGTGTGGATAATGGGGAATCCCGTCGAAGCGGTCCATTGGATATTGGCATTGCGCATCAGGCGACCTGGCGCGAGGCGCGGCGCCCAGGCCTGCACGGTCTCCCAATATTCCGCCCAGCGCGCGTCATCATCCAACCCGGGCCGCATCCACGAGATGCGCACCACTACGTTAGAATTGAATTTCTCGATGCTCTCCGGCGGTTCCCGGTAGCTGGTATAGGCGCCGCCGAGAATGTAATGCTCGGGATGCGTCTCATAAACGGCCTTGGCCACATTATTGACGAAGGTCCACACCAGTTCCGAGGGCGTCTTGCCCGCGCATAATTCACACCCGCAATGATTGTAACCATCCTCAGGGAAAATCGAGACGGCATCGCTGCCGAAAACGTCAAACACAGCCCGCGCGAAATTAATGGACTCCTGCAGCAGACCCGGCGATGAAAAACAGGCGTGGCCGGCGCCGCGTCCCTTGGTGTTGCGCTGTCCGCGCACCAGCGCGTAATACTCCGGGTGGTTTGCCTTCATCTCCGCGCCGGAGGTGATCAGGCGCATGCCATGCGAACCGGCCAGGCCCTGGTCGTTCAGCCCGAGGCGCAGGTGGTGCACAAAATCCTCCCAAGGGAATCCCGGCACATTACCCAGCCGCAGATCGCGATAGGCAAAATCCGGATGCACCGTCTTGTCGACGGAGGGCAGCGGCAGGGATTCCCGGCGGGGCACGACTTCGCCCAGCGGTCCCGGCATGTACCAGCGCACGCCCTGGTCACGCAAAAAGGCGTAAACCGCCTGCAGTGAACCGCCCTCATCCTGGGTCCAGATTCCTGATGACTTGTGCCAGGAACGAAACAGGCTCGTCATGGGATTGCGCCAGTCGCCCCCGGTCAGCTCTTCCCATTCCCGCTGTGCCCGGTCACGGTCGCCATGATTACGGGCCCAGGGTTCGCTGGGCGTAAAGTCGGCATCATGACCCAGCAGCACCAGGTAATCCGGACCGGACACTATCCGATAGGCGCCGTACTTCAGACCCTCATCAGTAATCCCCAGCGCATCCGTGCCGGCGCTTTGCCCGATGTAGATCGCCACGGGATATTCCGTGCTGCGATCATGCATGATCGGCAGTTCCGCGCCGGTGATTTTCCGCAGGTAATCCCGCAGTTCCTCCGCCGCCAGTTTCACCAGACGGGGCGGCTCGGCGGCAGTCACAATCTGCGCGCGCGCCTGCCCATCCTGCACAATCCAGGTTTCCGCCGCCACCCCGCTAGCACAAGCAGCCCAAGCGGCACACAAGATTACCAATATCCGACAAAACATTTTATCGTTCATATAGCTGCATCCTTTTTCAAACCGACATCATTGGCATTCCCATGGAAAACAGGAATGCTGGAAGACTGATTAAATCACTCCACCATCTGCAACCTGGCAAATCGCAGCGGCACGTGAAATGTCGCTTCCGTCGGCGAATAGGCAAAGACCCGGCGCTCGGAATTGAGCCCGCGCGAGCGGCCGATGTTGAAAAACCAGGACTCGTCAGCCGTCGGCTTACCGCCCACCACGAAATGCAGCGGATCGTCGGCGCCTTCATCCACCGAGACCACGGGAACGCGCACCAGCAGCCGCCAGTAATCCGTACCGCGTTCAACGGTGACTTCCGCCTCTGCGCTCCATCTTTCCATTCCAGGCGCCCGGCCGCGCGAACGGTCGGCATCAAAGACAACGCCGTCCGGATTGATCTCTATCTGGTAATAGGCATGCACCGGGGTCTCGATCAGGAAAGCCACGCTGTCGCCACCCCAGACGTCGGCAGTAACCGGCATATTTTCCAGGTCCGGCTCGTGACAACGCACGTCAAAGACCAGGAATTTGTCTTCCCATGTAACTTGGAAAGTTGTGGCGATTTCATCAGGAACATCCTCACCGGTCTTGATATCGCGCAAACGGTAAACCGGCGCATCCCTGCCGGCCGCGGCATCGCCCGCCAGCGCCAGCGGCGCGTCCTTGCGCGGATCGCCCAGGGCTTCACGTTCCGCCATGGCCTGTTCCAATGCTTCCAGAGTCGGCATATCGTCCAACACCACCTGCACCCGCTGACCGTATATCCCGTCGCCGGCCGCGGCGCGCGCTGCCAGCAGTAATTTGACGAACTCGATCCGAACTTCCAGCGGGAACGCCGCGGAGGGCTTCCGTTCACGATTGTAAACACTTTCGGCAAATTCGAAAGCGCTGCGCATCGGGCCGGACGCCGGTCCGTAAAACAGATCATAATATTCATCCAGCAGTTCATCCAAATCCTGATCGGCATCGCGCAAGTAAGCCGCCGTGACGTAATGATTCAGGTGCGCCAGCCCCGGCGGCCCCCAGCGCTGATCCTTGCTGCGCGGCACCGAGGAATTGTCACCGATGGAAATCCCCTTCAGCGCCCGGAACTCACGCGCAATGCTGCGCGGAAAGATGACCGGCGCCTGGGGTGAGGCCGACCACTGCACATTGGCATTGCGCGCCAGATGGCCCGGCGCCAGTTTGGGCAACCATGCATCCACCGTCTCCCAGAATTCCGACCAGCGTTCATCGTCATCCAGCCCCGGGCGTACCCAGGAAATGCGAGTCACCAGATTGGGACTTAATTTATCGATGGACGCCGGCGGCTCCCGGTACGCCGTATAGGCGCCGCAGACCACCAGACGGTCGGGATGGGTCTTGTAAAGCTCCCGGGCCACACTGTCCACAAATCCCCATACCAGGTCGGAGGGTGTCTGGTCACGGCATTGCTCACAGTCGCAATGCCGGTAGCCATCCTCAGGCATGACTGAAATCGCAAACAGGTTGTAATGATCAAAGGCCGCGCGCACGTAGCGCAGCACCTCCTGCTTGACGCCCGGATTGGAAAAACAGACTTGCGCCCGCCCCCCCCCACTGC
>JAIVGW010000086.1 GCA_020201415.1 Lentisphaerota bacterium | reverse complement strand
GCCTTAAAGGAACCGGACATTTTCGGTTTGCGCATAGGCGCCTCTTGTTATTGGATGCTGATTAGTCTTGCTTAACTTTTCCCCGCCATGGGAAAAATTGCGCCACGAGCAAGGCGAGAAAGGCGGTCAGAGGATAATGCATTGGCATCAGGATGACGGCGGCGAGCAACAGACCGGACCATACCGTGAATTGGAAACTTTCGTATGGAATAGACCATAGTTGCTTCCGGCGGCGCCAGCGCCACGCACCCAGGCCGGCCAGCAGCAACAAAACCATGCCCGTTCCAAAATAAAAAACATAACCAATGATCACACTCCCCGGGGTATGGTCGCCCGTGACAATGGGCGCGGTATCGTGCGGCGTCTGCGACAGAAAGAACAGGATGCAGGCTTCTCCCAGATAGGGGGCATGGCGGCGGCTGGACAGGATCTGGGGACCCAGCAGGCTGCCGTCAGGCAAGGGCCAGCTGGCGGTGATGATTTGCGAGCCCAGCGTGGCGGCATGATCGAGCCGCCCGTGGATGACGGCCGCCGCGAGCCCGAAGGCATTGGCGGCAGGGCTGAAGCCGGCAATGATCGGTCCCGCATCCACATCGTAGGCTATGCGGCCTGGAATATAGCCTTCAAATTTCCGGTCGATCATTCTGGAATACTCGCGCCAGCCTTCGGCCCACCAGGTCTTCTGCCAGAAATGCTGCTCGTAGCGCGCATACCACCCGGCGGCCATCTCCGGCCACAATTCCGGGGCAAAGATCAGGATATAGGAATTGCCCGTGCCGCGTGACGGACCAAGATGCGCGGCGGTATGCACGTCCATCAGATAGGGAGGCAATCCGCAGGCATCCAGATTTTCACCGCTGAAGGCACGCAGCGCACGGTTTACAAAGGCGCTGTGGTCGGTTCCCAGCAGCGGGTCGGCGCGGCGGATGCAGGCAATGGCCGCCAGCACGTCGATGGGATAGCATTCACCGGGATAATCTTCCAGCACCCCGTGGGGCGAGGCATCCAGAGCGGCTGCCAACGACTCCACCTGATCGCGCAACAGTTCAAGATACGCGCCATCGCCGATTAGATTCTCATGACTCGTGCAGGCCGCTATGATCATGCTGCGGAAGAACACATTCTGGCGGTGCAGGTAGTCCTCGCCCCAATGCGTCTTGACCCATGTGTGGTGCAGCGGATCCAGGATCAGATCCACGGCGGCGTCAATCGTCGCGCGGGCATAAACGGCCGGGGCCTCGCGGGAGAGCGACGGATCCCGCTCCCAGGCTTTTTGCAGCGCCTCAGTCGCCCATAGATAATAGACCGATCCGAACATGGGCCACTCGGTGCTGGGGACATCATACAGGTTGAGATGCGCGGCAATGCCGGAGGCCACGCGCGCTCGCGCCCAGCGTGCATAGCGCGGGGAGAGATCGCGATGCAGCCGCCATGCCACCTGTGGAATACGTGCATCATGAAGGCGTGGGTCGGCGAGATTGTGCATGACCATGAAACCGGGAACGACAAAAAAGTATCCCGCGCAAAGCGCCAAGATAAGTTTATTGGTGTACACTGCGGCATCGGACAGGCGTGACGGGGGGCGCACAGCGGAGCGGCAGGCGCCTGCACCGCTGCCGTCATGTTCGTCGCGCCGCAACACGAAATCGGCCACGACCGCACATTCGAGACCGAAGGGCAGGTAACCCGCATAGCCGAGAATCGGCATTTCGAAGAGTTTGAAGCGCCCCACGAACGGAATGCTATAGGTCCATCTGGCCAGACTGTGCAGGTTCCACAGTTCCCAGAAAAACCCACAGATCAAAGCCGACAATGCCAGCAGCACGATATGGCGCCAGTTGCCCTGTGCAAGATCCGAGAACAGGGTGCGGCGCCCCCGGATGCATTGCAGCGAAGTTATGATCAATAACGGCGCCAGCCATAGGAAAGGAAAAAGCAAGTCCGGCCATAGCCCCAGCCCGATGAGACTGATGCACGAAAAGATGAGCACGGCCCAGGCCCAGACGCGGGGACAGCAGGTGCGCACCGGCACGAATGTTTCTAAGCCGCAAGCAAGCCGCGGATAGGCACCCAGCAACTCGCGGGTGCCCAGCACGGCCGGCAGCACGGTCGAGAACGGCAGTGTGGCAAAGAAAAAATACTGCAAACCGGATAGATTTTCAACCCCCTCGTAATGCCAATTCTGGACGAAGCGGTTCAGATATTCAAAGTACCACCAGAACACGGCGCTCACGACAAAGAGCCATGCGGTGTACCCCGGCCTGTCGCGCAGCATGCAGCGCCCGCTGCGCCGGTATGTCAAACCGTTAACTATCAAAATGTAACCGAACCAGAATGGCGAGAAGGTGAAAGGCTGCAACGGGGCGAACCATGTAAACCGATTCCACGCCAGCACCCAGTTTACACCCATCACTACCACGCCCAGCCACCCCCACCAGGGAAATGGATGTGCCGGTTGGCGAGGCGCGGCAGCATCTGGTTGCGAGCGCAACACCCTTATGACAAACGGCAGCATCACCGCAACTATGAGCGACGCCAGCACGATGAAGGCCAACCAGGAAAAGGCGGCATGGTCGACATACTGCGTCGATGGTGGAAACTCCAGATACCGGTGTATCGGCTGACCCACTACCCCAATGCCGGCAATCGGCAAAATGATCAAAAGCAACAAAACATCCAGGATTTCCCGGACTCTATGCGTTCTGTTCATGGTGGGCCTCATTCATGCGTGACGATCGTACAGGCGGACTTCATCAAACGAGCAATGCTCCTTTCGGTAATTCGGAGGTTTGCGGGCGCGGTTCCTCCTGTAATCCTTGTTGGGCCGTTGCAAGCACCTGCTGCAAAGCAGCCAGATATTCCCCGAACCGCTTAAGTCCATTTTTAGACAGAAAAATCGTGGTTCGGGGTTTGTTTTTAACAAAGGCCTTCGTCACGCGAATGGCTTCGGCTTCCTCGAGCACTTTGAGGTGGCGGTTAAGATTGCCATCGGTCAGACTGCATTGCTCGCGCAATGCATTAAAGGTAAGCCCCTTCTCCGCCACACACAGTGCGGACATAATTGCGAGCCGGTTCGGTTCGTGGAAAATCTTTTCCAGCGCGTCAAAGGGATTGGGATCAGGCTTGCTCATGTTTGTCCTCTAATCGGTTGTGACACAGGATAAAACCGCCTGCCATTTCGCCGAAACCAAAGACCAGGCCCATGGGCCATGGATTGACAAAACTCGTGCAAGGCGACAGCAGGCAGTACGAACCACAGAAGGCATCATGAATGTGATTCGCAATCATGGCTTCCATCCTTTCGATCCTTAATCTAGATCAACGCAAAGTACTTTGCAAGTTAAAGTTTAAATTTTTTTATAAATTAACGAAACCACGACTCCCAGCTGTTATTTTGGAAAACCCGACTTGGGCGAAGTTATTCTATAAGAATTTACTCAAAGCAAAACCTCAAAGCAAAACCTTTGACACCGTCCTGTAAATGCGCTATTAATAACAAATATTTAACGCTATCTTCGGCAACCCCAAAGATTCGCAAGGCAGACAATGACCAGCACCAAACTCAAGACCGGCCAGAAACTGATATTCATGGGTGACAGCATCACCGACTGTGGTCGGCGCGCCGAGCATTACCCGCTGGGCCAGGGTTATGCCCGCATCTTCACCCGTGCCGCCGGACAAGTTTGAGGAAAATTACACCAGCATCCTGCGGGATACACGCGACCGCCTGCCACACTGCCAGATTCTGCTGCTGGAACCATTTTACATCAGCAATGAAGATCGCCCCGGCACCGTCCGCCACGATGTCCTGCGGATGCTGCCGGCCTATATTGCCGTTTCACATAAAATGAGCCGTACTTACAAAACCAGGCTTTTGCGCACTCACACCATGTTTCAGCAGATTATTCGCCATCAGCCGGCCGACCTTTTCTGTCCGGAGCCGGTGCATCCCAACCCGGTGGGCCACCTGGCCATTGCCGGAGCCCTGTACGACACCCTATCCTGCAAAGGCGCCAAACATGATTCTTGACCAGCTCAGCAACGCGGCAACCTACTTCGGAATGCACCCGCGCCTGGCCCAGGGCTTGCGGTTCCTGGCCGACAACGATTTACGGGCATTGGCGGTCGGGCGTCATGCAATTGACGGCAACAACCTGTTTGCCCTGGTGCAGGATTATCAGACGCAGCCTCGGGAAGGCGCACGTTGGGAGACCCACCGCCGTTATTTCGACATTCAATTCATCGTCAGCGGCGAAGAGCTCATGGGTTATGCGCCGCTCGCCGGGCTGACCACGGTTCAGGAATATGACGCTGAAAAAGATTGTGCGCTGCATACCGGCGAACCCGGGCATTTTTTTCGGCTGGCGGCCGGTGAGTTCGTGATCTTTGCCCCGCAGGACGCCCACATGCCGGGCCGGGCCATCGCCGAGCCGGCTCCAACGCGCAAAGTGGTGATCAAGGCCCTGATCTGACCGGGCCACTCCAATTTAATAAAACAATAAAAAGCACAGGAACATGGTCATGGAAAATTGCAAAGCCAAACACTATCATAAAGCCCATTTGTGCGTTCTGGCCAGCGAGGGAAATTTCGATGAAATCAGCCGGCTGGCCGCCAAGCCCAAATTCATCTGTTTTAATTGCGGTCGGGTGGCGCACGCGGAAAAAAATCTTTGTAATCCAATGCCGCTGAACCAGGGCGACTGAAGCTGAAAGCCGCTCGAAGGCGCGCTCCCATGGACCGCGCAGACCTGCCGGCAGCCGAAACATAACGCAGCAGGAGATAGTATCATGTCCTTTGGAAAAATAGGTCGCCGCGGTTTGTGGTTGATCCTAACGGCTTTGCTGGCCTGGAACCTCGTAGTGGGCGCCCGGATCGCCGCCCAATCAATACAGTTGCGGGATTCCACCGATGTCGCTTTCGACAAAATGCAACTGCTGGCGGAAGTCCTGCTGCAGATCCGCCGTAATTACGTGGACGAAGACAAGACCGGCTACCAGGACCTGATGTACGGCGCCCTGAGCGGCATGCTGCAATCACTCGACCCCCACAGCCAGTTCCTCGATCCGGACATGTTCGAAGATATGCGCAGCGATACGGCCGGCGCGTTCGGCGGTCTGGGCATCGTCATAGGACATCGCGACGGCATCCTCACCGTGATTGCCCCGATGGAGGATACCCCCGCCTTCCGCGTCGGCATTCTGCATGGCGACAAAATTGTCGCGATTGACGGTGAATCGACTGAAAACATCACACTACAGGATGCCGTCAAGCGCATGCGCGGCGAGCCGGGCACGGCCGTAACACTCAAAATCCTGCGGTCCGGCGCTCAGGAAATCAAGGAAGTTGAAATCGTGCGCGCCGTGATCAAGGTTGAAAGCGTCAAAGACGCCAAGCTGCTGGATCACGGTATCGGTTACATCCGCCTGACCCAGTTCAACGAGCCCACCGCCGAGGCGCTGCAGCGCGCCATCGAGTCTTTGCAGAAACAGGACATGCGGGCGTTGATCCTGGATCTGCGCAACAATCCCGGCGGGCTGTTAAGTTCCGCCGTGGAGGTCAGCCAAAAATTCCTGGAACATGGCACCAAGATTGTCACCACCCGCGGCCGGTCGCCAGCCATGGCCCATACACAATATGCCGCACGGGGTCGCCATCATTACCTTGACTTCCCCATGGTCCTGCTGGTAAATGCCGGCAGCGCCAGCGCTTCGGAAATCGTGGCGGGTGCGCTGCAGGACTCTCATCGAGCGGTGCTCATCGGCGAACGCACTTTCGGCAAGGGCTCGGTCCAGAGCGCGTCAGCGCTCCATCGAAGAATACGGCGAACAGGTGGACGACCCAAAGCCACCGGATGATTCGGACGGGGAAGTGGTTGACCTGCAACTCGAACGCGCCGTAGATGTTCTCAAGGGAATTCTGCTGTTCAACGCGCGCCAGACCACTGACCTGCCACTGCTGGCCGGCATGGATACGACCAGGCCATGAACAATGTGTTCGGGATCGAAACTTCCTGTGACGAGACAGCCGCGGCGGTGGCCGCCGATGCCGTGACCATCAAATCCTCCGTAATCGATAGCCAGGCGGCCAAGCACGCGCCCTACGGGGGCGTGGTCCCGGAAATCGCCGCGCGCAATCACATCACCGCCCTGCCGCGTGTTATCCGACAGGCCCGGGAGCAATCCGGTATTGCCTGGGAATCCATTCAGGCCGTGGCCGTAACCTACGGCCCGGGCCTGGCCACCTCCCTGCTGACCGGCATTGCCGCTGCCAAAGGCCTGGCCCTGCGGCTGCGCGTACCGCTGATCGGCATCAACCATCTCGAGGCACATCTTTACTCCGTGTTCCTCGCGCCGGAGGCGCCATCCTGGCAAAGCTGCATGCCTTTCGCGGCCCTGATTGTCTCAGGCGGACACACTTGCCTGCTGCGCGTCGATGCCCCCGGCTGCTATCAATCACTGGGCGCCACCCTGGATGACGCCGCCGGGGAGGCTTTCGACAAGGGCGCGCAACTGCTGGGTCTGGGCTATCCCGGCGGCCCGATCATCGATCACACGGCACGCGCCGGCCGGGCCGACGCCATACGCTTTCCGCGCGGCCGCATCCGCGGCTCTACCCGTCTGGATTTCAGCTTCAGCGGCCTTAAAACAGCCCTGCGTTACCATCTGGAAAAGAGGCCGGAGCCGCCCGCTGCCGCGGCGGTGGCCGACATTGCCGCCGGCTACCAGGAAGCCATCGTGGATGTGC
>JAIVGW010000317.1 GCA_020201415.1 Lentisphaerota bacterium | reverse complement strand
CTGCCGGTATCATGTTTTCCACGCGTTTCCACCAGGATGCCGCCGCCGCCCTTGCCTATATTTTTACGTTAGGCGGTTTTTTCCTTTTGCCGCGCGTTCCGCATCTGGTTTTGCATGCGCAGGGGCTGCAGCGTGATATGATGTTATTGATTTATTATGCCCTGCCGCATTTCGAATTGTTTGACTTGCGTATCCGCCTGGCCTATGACTGGGGGGCCATCGCCTGGAGCATGTTGCTGGCGGTGGCCTTGTACGGCGCGCTGATGATCCTGTTTATGCTGCTGGTGGGGTGGTGCGCATATCGCGGTAAACAGTTTTCAAGGATGGAACGTCTCTAGCCTGAATAAAGCAGGCTAGTCGGCATTATTGCGAAAGCACTGAGAACATGTTGCGAAGTCCATTATTTTGGGCCGGATGTATCTGGGTGGCCGGTTTTGCCATTGCCTGCCGGCTGGCCACACCCGAACTGACGGCTTATCCGGAGTCAGGGTTGTTCCGTTTGCTTGGCGGAACGCGCATGGCCTTTGGTGATGAGTTGTTTCTCAAGGCCGACCAGGCTTTTCACAAGGGCGTGGGGCCGTCGCGTCCACGCGCTTTTCGCGATTGGTTTGCCGTAGTCCGGGAACAGATGGTGCCGCGGGGTCATGCGCATCTGGATGATGACGCCATGCAGGACATTATGCCTTGGCTTTACCTTTCCACACGTGTCAATCCCACGAATGTCAACGCTTATGTGACGGCTGCCTATTGGATGACCACCAGGCTGGAACGTCCCGATCTGGCGGAGCTTATGTTGCGAGAGGCGCAACGTCATAATCCCCGGGACTATCGGATCCAGTTGGAGCAGGGGCGCCGGGCTATCAAGTCCGGCGAGTGGGGGACAGCGGGACGATATCTTGATGCCGGTCTGCGGCGCTGGCCGCATCCCCTGGATCAGGATGATCCCGAAGCAAGGATTGACCTGGCGCAAATCTTGATGTATCGTGGTTTGCTTTATGAGATGGAAGGGGCGCTGGACCCGGCACAATCGGCCTATGCCGCCATCTTGGATATGTTCCCCGAACGGGATGGAGTACGCGAACGTATGGGCGCTTTGCGCGAACACGGTAGCGCGCCTATGTCGCCTGAATACATCTTGCAAAATCTTTTGCTGCACAGCCGCCATGTCTGTGAGCATGATGATGAACACCCTCTTTAATAAACCGGGTTACAGTGTATTACAAATTTTACGGCTTGAACGAAGCCCCATTTAACATTACCCCTGATCCGCGTTTTTTGTTTTACACGCCGCGGCATCGGGAGGCCTTCGATCATTTGACCTACGGGATCGAACACCGCAAGGGGTTTATTGAGTTGACCGGAGATGTCGGCGCCGGCAAGACCACGGTGTGTCGCGCTGTATTGTCACATCTCTCCAATACGGTGCAAACGGCCATGGTGTTGAATCCTTGTCTCACGGAGAACCAGTTGTTACGTGCCGTGTTGGCTGATTTCGGTCTGCAGATCAGGGGGCGTGATCGTTTAGCCTATATCGAGTGTCTGAATGTTTTCCTGTTGGAACAATTGCGCATTGGCAATAACGTGGCTTTGATTATTGACGAGGCCCAGGATTTGACTCCGGCGGTCCTGGAACAGGTGCGCTTGCTCTCCAATCTGGAGACTGATCAGCACAAGTTGCTCCAGATTGTCCTTTGCGGCCAGCCGGAGCTTAAGCAACGCCTGGCTGCGCCTGAGCTGCTCCAGTTGCGTCAGCGTATTACCGTGCGCTATCATCTTTTGCCGCTGTCGGCAAGTGAAGTTGATGATTACGTGGCTCATCGCCTCCGCACCGCCGGATGGCGTGGAGATGAAATTTTTCTCCCGGCGGCCCTTTCCCGCGTATATGAATATGCCCGCGGTATACCGCGCCTGGTCAATGCTCTTTGTGATATAACAATGTTAGCCGGATATGTGGCCGGCGTGCGCACGATTAATGCGGATTGTGTGGACAAAGCCATTCGACAATTGGAGGGCGAGGTATGAGCCTGATTCAGGAAGCACTGAGACGGCAGCAGGCGGAAGCTGAAGGGAATCCGGCGCCGAATGATGGACTTGAAGGTGGCGCGGCTCAGCCGCCGGCGGTTGCTCCGGACAATCCGCCGCCGGCAACAGTGGAACCATCTGTGCCGCTTGATAAAAAGTCCGGGCCAGCACGTCCATGGTTGAGTATGCTGGGGGTGGTATTGCTGGCTGGATTGATTCTGGCGGTCGCCGCCGGCCTGTTCATACTGGCCAGGCGAAATTTGGCAGGCGGTTCATCTGGAGAGTCCGCGGGCCGGCCGGCGGCGGAAACAGCGTCCGCCCGGCGCTTCAGAATAGTCGATACTGAGGCGCCCGCCAGAGCCGCAAAAGTGGCTGCGGCAGTTGCCGAGCGCGCGGCCGAAGCTGATCTTGAACAGCAGCCGGACGAGCCTCCGCCTCCAGAGCTTGAACAGAAGGAGGCTGAACCGGTAACGGAGGCGCCACCCCCGCCTCTTGCAACGAAGACTGAGCCTGCGCCGCCGCCTTCACCTGCAACGGTGGAAGTCAAGCCGTCACCGTCACCGCCGCAGCCGCAACGCTGGCCGCTTTTAAAATTGACGGGTTTATTGGCCAGTGCCACCCAGGGGGAAGGCGCTGCACGCATTAATGACAAGATGGTATTTGTCGGCAATCAGATCGAAGGTGTGACTTTGGTTCGTATTTACGAAGAAGGCGTCTTGCTCCGTTACGGCGAAGAAACAAAATTCCTGAGGGTGGGCGCAATGCTTTATTGATGCGTGATTTCACCGGCGGTGTGATGTTTGAATCACGGGGTTTCGGCCACTTTTTGTGCGGCGAATTGTCCTTTAATCTTATTCAGGGCGTTATCGAAATCATAAGGCGCCACCAGGTATAGAAAACATGGTTTACCGGTAATGCCTTCGATGTCCATGGACAACTGGTCGTCGTAAGGATTCATAATGGCCACCAGGGAGTCCGTCCCCATGGTCTCGAAAATCAGGGCTCCCCGCTGAATGACGAAATCCAGCGGCAATAGACGGCCAATATCATCCGGCAGGTCGAAGTTGGAAAGCGAAATGATGGGTATGTTGCAGGACTCGGACGTGAAACCCATGATTTCACTCAAGCCTGGGTAATTGCGGTCATGCAGCACATGCAGGGTGGATATAGGCGATCCGGTGGTCTTGGCGGAGTTTTCGGAAAGATCGTGGACGATGTTGGAATATTCCTCCTGCGGCAGTTTTCCGGCCTGCAGGAGATTCCAGGCAAATGAGATTTCCGCGGCGATATTGACCGAACGCCGCATCGGCGGTTTCTGGTCATCCAGGATTACCGCACGCACTTTTTCCGGCTCAATGCGCTCGATGCGCTCAATGATTTCACTCACCTGAGGATCGGTCTGGTCGCAGGCATTCAACTTGCCCAACAGGTCATGCGCCGCATCTTCATCCTGCTCTTCAACCAGAACATTGGCCAAGCGCAACAGGTAGTCCTGGGCGCGGGTGCGATCACCGACTTTTTCATAAGCATCAGCCAAGGTTTCAAGAGATATACGGTTGTTGGGCATCGCCTCCAGAATTTTTTCAAAGGCGGCAATCGCATTCCATATTTCCTCTTCGGAATCGCTTGGTTTGGTTTTGATGGGATCACTCATATAATTATGTTAGCTAATGTGCGCCTGAAAAACAAGCTCCGATTATCCTGTAACTCTCTTTGGGTGTAGGACAGTTTCTTTGATGTAATCTGATTTTGGGCTTGTGCCTTTTCTTTTGTTCGGTATGGATCTCCAGGTCATTGCGTCTTAGATCCATCTCGTCAATCCGGTCGATTTTACCATCCAGCAGCTCGCCGAGGCGTGTGGCGGTTTCGGCAAAGCGCGTCTGTTGCGCAGCCAGCCTGATCTGTACGACTTCCATGCCGCTGGGTTTGTTGCGGCGTAACCACTGCCTGCGAAAAGCTTTTTGCAGATCCGAGAGTGAATTCAGGATTGCGGGAATGTTACGGCTTTGCAAATGCTCCAATCTTTGGCGGTCACGCTCAGCATAGGCTGGAAGGAATTCCAATTGAAATTCCAGTTTGCCGATCAGCACCCGGCACAGGCAGGTGGCGTAATCAAGGTCGGCAACCTGAGCGTCACCGGCAACTGGTTGAAGTTGCCGGTACGTTTCTCTCAGTTGCGCCAGAATCCCCTTCCAGAAACCATTGCCATGGGCAAGGCGGCTCTGCCATCCGATTCCCAGCAAAGGGTCATCCCATAAGATCGTGCTGGGGGAGAGCAAAGGGTGGTCGCCGCCCGCTTGCGGCAGGCGGATGGTCAGGCTGCATGGTATCAGTTGGACGGCAAGGTCGCCGCCGCAAACGACTTGAAATATCCGGGCGACGTCGGTGTCAGCACCCTTCCCGCCGTAGGCCAAATCGGCGGCCCAGGTCAGGCCGGCCAGGGCGGAATCGAATTCGCAAAAGCTGCCGCCATCGCCCCACATGGTGAAAAACAATTCCCGGACCTTTTCCCGGCGGCAGGCCTCCAGGCAGGGGGTGGCCGTCTTTACGGTCTGCTGATGGTCATACCAGAAACGCGCCCAGGTCCAGATCCCTGAAGCTACAATCGGCTCGTGTCCCAAAGCACGGTGGCGGCTGATCCATTCCGAATAAAATTCCCGTTCCTCGTGATAATAGTCCCAGTAAATCAGATCGACATTGGCGGGGATGCGGTTCTTGACTTTGTCGGGAATGACGCTTTGTCGATCGTAATAATCACTCCGGGCGCTGCC
>JAIVGW010000085.1 GCA_020201415.1 Lentisphaerota bacterium | reverse complement strand
CGGTTGGGCATATTGGCAATGGAGACAATCGACTTGCCACAGGCGATGGCTCTCATCAACTGGGACATCTCCTCGCCCGAAACCTTCCATTCCAGCTGCTTCCGGCCGGCGGCTATATCACGGATTTCACCCAGTTGAATGGTCTTGGCATGGCGCCGCTGGTCAACGGTGGTTTTTTGCACATTGTATTTCATGCCGAATCCGTTGCGGATGTTGCACAGGCTGGGATGGAACTCGATCAGATGACGGTCGCCCGCCAAAGGCAAATATCCGAATTGACGACAGAGGGCCAGCTTGACGGCATGCCGGTTGCCGTATAACGCCGCATGGGAGGTGGACGGTTTGGAAGCGTCGGCTGGTATTTCATGATGCTCCCGGCAATATTCACGAATGCGCGGCAACACATCCTCACCCTTGAGGGTCGCCCTGGTCAACCATATAAAATGATTCACACCCGCCACGTCATAATCAAACCCCTGTTCCGGCAGCCAGCGGTAAATATATTCAAGCACATGCATGTTTTCCGGAGAGTGCAATCCCAGCATCGGCCCGAGCAACCGGGGTAGGCAATGAAATTCATGGCACAGACCGATGACTTTGGTCTGCCGCGCCGCCAGATTCATGGCCCGGGTCACGGCGCTCATGGGGTTGGTAAGATTCAGCAACCAGGCGCCCGGACAGGCGGTTTCCATCTCGGTCACGATCTCGTGGGCCACGGGCACGGTGCGCAGGGCCGCCGAGATGCCGCAGGGGCCCACGGTCATGGACACCGGCTGACGGATCCCGTATTTCACCGGAATTTCCAGATCGTTCCAAAATGCATCCATGGCGCCGGGGCTGAAGGTTGTAAGCACGAAATGCGTACCCTGCAGAGCCGCGGGACGATCCGTAAATATTTCAATCTTGTAGTCCTTGCCGCGCAATTTATTGAAGGCCCGCAGCATATCGGCTACGGCTTCAACATGTTCCTTCTGGGGATCAACCAGGCGGATCTCACCGCCGGCGAACACATCCGCCATATACACATCGGTCATTAAACGTTGCATCCAATTGACGCTGCCGCCGCCGATAACCGTCAGTTTGATGCGCTGCTCGCCTGTTTTCATAATCATGATGCTCCAAGGCTTGAAAGTCAATGCCGCGCCGCGGAGGGCGCCCCGTCCATCCTTGATCAACAATCTAGCGGTTTTTCCCGCTTGACGCAACCCCTGGCTGATGGCGTCAGGCGGGATCAGCCGTCGCCAAGGCGCCCATTGCCAGCTCCTGCAGCAAAGCTTCATAACGCGCCATCCCCGCCAGCTGTACCCGCTCGTTCCTGCCGTGAGCACCCCCGCCGGGCAGCCCCAGAATGGCCTGCGGCACACCCAGGGCGACGAAGTGCCGGGCGTCCGTGGCGCCGTTCATCTTACCCAAGGTGATCTTGCGCCGGAGCCTGTTGCGCATGCAGCCGCGCAGGTTGAGCAAAACCGGATGTTCCGCATCGCAATAGACCACGGGACTGGCGGTCACCTGCGTGATTTGCAATCCGGAACGGCGGCGTAATCGTCGCAGTAATTCGCCGGGTTTTTCCTTTTCCGTATAACGCACGTCCAGGGTCATTTCCGCGGTGTCCGGCACACGATTGAATACCGTGCCGGCCCGGATGACATTACCGGAAGCGGTGGCGTGCCATTCATCACCGGCACGCACCGCTGGAAATTCTTCCTTGATTTTCAGATATCCTGCGATCAGACGATCGATGGCATTGCGCCCCCGCCAGGGAGTGGAACTGTGACAGGCACGGCCGCGCGCCAGCAGGCGCAGGGCCAGGATGCCCTTCTGAGCTGTTTTTACGGCATAGCCTTCCCCGTCCATGATCAGCACCAGAGCGCCACGATATCCCAGGGACACCATGTGCGCCGTGGTCTCCCCGCCGGTTTCCTCATCCGTCGAAAAGATCGCGCCGGCATTGCCGCGCGCTCCGGCGCCGGCCAGGGCCGCGGCGATTACCGCGCAATTGCCCAGGCAATCGTGCGTCCCGCGTCCGTAAAGCCAGGCCCCGCGGCGGCGCGTCTGAAACAATTCATCTTCCGCCGGCACCACATCCAGATGGGCGTTGAACAGCAGGGCCGGCGTTTTGGTGCGGCTTGTGGCGGCATAAAGCACCTTGCGCCGTCCCGTCTGCTCGATTTTCACAAACAATTTCGCGGCCCGCAACTCCCGTGCCAGCAAATCAACCGCGCGGTTGACGCGCGCCACATCCGCCGTCACCGGGCGCAAAGCCATCAGTTCCGTCATAAGTCTGACAGCATCCATGAGCAAACCTCCCTGATTATGTTCGACATTGTTCCACCGGATTAATAATATTACAATCGCTTTGTGTTCAAGCAAGCACGATCGGAGGAAGGCATGACTACCGCGGATTTCTCCCCAGGCAGCAAACCCGGCACCTGGATCATTCCGGCCAGCGGCCACATGCTGGTCCCGGTGGAATTTTACGCCACGCGCCCCCTTCTGGAAACATTGGATTCCAGGGTGATCACGCAAATTAAAAATGTAGCCACGCTGCCCGGCATTGTGGAAGCCGCCGTGATCATGCCGGATGGACATCAGGGCTACGGCTTCCCCATTGGCGGGGTGGCCGCCTTCGACCAGGATCGGGGCGGTGTGATTTCCGCCGGAGGGGTGGGTTTTGATATCGCCTGCGGTGTGCGCACACTGCTGACCGGCATCCCGGTCCGGGACCTGCCGGCACGGGCGGAGCGCCTGGCTGATCGGCTGGCGGCCGCCATCCCCGCCGGAGTGGGCAGCCGCGGCCTGCCGGCGTTGCCTGACGCCGCCATGCGCCGGATGCTGTCCGGCGGCGCGCATTGGGCCGTGGAACAAGGCTTCGGCAACTCGCATGATCTTGAACGCATTGAGGATGGAGGATGCCTGGAAGACGCCGATCCCGCCATGGTATCGCCGCGCGCCACAGAACGTCAACGCACGGAAATGGGAACTCTCGGCTCGGGCAACCATTACCTGGAAGTGCAACATATCGCGGAGATCATCGATGCCAAGACCGCGGCGGTTTTCGGTTTGCATAAGGACGAAATCGTCGTCAGCCTGCATTGCGGTTCCCGCGGACTGGGCCACCAGGTGGCCACGGACTACGCCCGGACCATGCTGGAACAGGCCGGCAAACACGGGCTCTGTCTGCCTGATCGCGAACTGGCCTGCGCCCCCATCAAATCATCACTCGGACACCGCTACCTGGGCGCCATGCGCGCGGCCGGCAACTGCGCCCTGGCCAACCGCCAGATCATTGCCGCTCTGGTCCGCCGGGTCTTTAACGAGACATTCGGCAGCGCCGATCTGCCGCTGTTATATGACGTCTCCCACAACCTCTGCCGCGTGGAAAGACATGCGGCCGGCCGTCTGCACGTGCATCGCAAAGGGGCCACCCGCTCCCTGCCGCCGGGGCATCCCCGGTTGTGTAGCGATTTCCAGGCCGTCGGTCAACCGGTGCTGGTGGGAGGCTCCATGGGAACTTCATCATACATCCTGGCGGGCCATTCCAACGCCGCCTTTGCCTCAGCCTGCCACGGCGCCGGCCGGCGCCTGAGCCGCACCCAGGCCGCCCGGCGCTGGCAGGGCGCCAAGGTTGTGAACGAGTTGCGCCGACAGGCCATTATCGTGCGCGGTCAATCGGGACGCGGCCTGGCGGAAGAAGCGCCCGGCGCCTACAAGGACATTGACCAGGTGATTGCCGCCACCGTGGCGGCCGGCCTGGCCCGCACCGTGGCCCGCCTGGAACCGCTCATCTGCATCAAGGGCTGAAAAAATCAACCGTACCCGTCGGGGTTGCCCGACTGCCAGCGCCAGGCATCCCGGCACATAT
>JAIVGW010000084.1 GCA_020201415.1 Lentisphaerota bacterium | reverse complement strand
CGGTAACGGGCATGCGGATTTGTTGACCTTTATCAGCGCGACCCCCACGTTGCTGCGCCTGCGCCAGGGACAGGGTGATGGAACTTTCGATGCGGAACACATCCTGCCCATCGCCCCGGCGCGACGGCCCGCGGCCATTCGCCCGGCTGACCGCCCCGCCCAGGTGGGCAGTATCATACAGAATGGCCGCGGCTTGCGGTTGTACCGACTGCATCGCGAGCCACCGCGAAACATTCTGCAGCAGGATGAGCTGTATCCACAACGCATCCCATTACCGACACCAGCCGCCAGACAGCCGGCGGTCTGGACCATCGGCGATTTCGACGGCAACGGCTATGAAGATCTCTGTGTCAGCTCCCCCGACCTGGGCCAGTTGCATGTTTTCCCGGCCGCTGCCGACGGTCTGGCGGCTACGCCGCTGACTTACGCCACGCTGTCAGGCGTCAGCGCCATCAGCCTGACAGGCGGCGGCGATCTGCTGGTGTTTAGCTCCACTGAAAAGACCGCCGCCCTGCATTCCCTGACGCGGATGGATGAATTTCCACAACTACTGCCGCCGCCGGGACCACCGCTGCTGGCCGTGGCGCATCCCGCGCGAGATGCCATTTACTGGCTATGCCGTGATCCGGAAACACGGCAAGCCTATTTGACGGCGTACGATCTGGCGCCCGGCACCAACACCTGGCTGGATCACGAGCCAATTGATCTCCCCAATGATCCCGAAACCCTGCTGGCCTTTCCCCTGCCGGACGACCGCGTGGGCCTGATGTTTTTCACCCCTCATCAGCCGCCCCTGTTGCTGGCTTGCGATGGCCAGGGCGAGCTGTCAACGATCGAGTCCGCCTCGTTTAATCCCGCGGCCCGGCCGCTGCGGCCGGCCATGATGGCCCTGCCCGGCTTGGGACGGATGGCGTTGGCCCTGGACAAGCTGGCGCGCGAATTTATCTGGCATGACCAGTCCTGGCAGCCTGTGCGCCAGCTCAGCCCCGGGACGGATACCATCCAACTGACCGCCATCACGCCCTTCCGCAATGAGGGAAGTAGCGGGCTGCTGCTTTTAGATCAGGAAAACAATGATCTCTTGTGGTTTGCCGATGGCGCTCAGCCTATTCACCGCGTACATTCGGGGTTCCCGCTTGTCAATATCAACGGCATGGGCCGACTGCGCGGGCCCAATCCCGACGCGGATGAAGGACTGGTGCTGTTGACGGCATCGGAAATCTTCCTGTTTCACAACCAGACCGAGACATTCCGCCCCGAAACCGACACCGAATACGCCTCGGCCGCGGAAGATCCCGCCCTGGCTGACTTCCGCCTGGTGCGGCTGGATCAGCCCCTGCGCCCCTTCATTGCCCTCACCGATATCAGCAATCGAGCCCTGGAGCTATTGGCCCTGGACGGCCGGCACCCGTCGGCTGATCTGGTTTTTGAGGTGTTTCAGGCTCCCGAGTTCGGCCCCGGCGCGCGGTCGGGAGTTGAACCGCGTGAAGTCGCCGCCGGTGATATCACCGGCAACGGCATCGGAGACCTGGCAGTGCTGGTGCACGACAAGCTAATCATATACCGCGGCGAGTGACTGCCGGCCGCGAGTCCGCGCATGGCCTAAGACAAATTAAAGGCATGAAACCTGCTATTGACGATCTGAGGCGCCTGGCGCCGGACCTGCAGCCTGAACTGCTGTGTGAGCATCTGGACCGTCTGGATGACAATTATTTTCAGACGTTCACACCGCAGCAGACAATGGCGCATCTGCGAAAGCTGACGGCCTTGAGCCATGATCACCCGATGGAAGTTATCTTCGCCCCGGCCGCGGACGGAGGCCAGGCCTGCACTATTCTGGCTTTCGATTACTCTTCGGTTTTCTCGTTGATTACCGGGCTGTTATCATCCACCGGCTTCAACATTCTTTCCGGCGAGATTTTCACTTCCAAACGCACCGATACCAGCCGCCGGATCATCATCGATCATTTTGTCGGACGACTGGCGCCGGGAACCGATGCCGCGGCCTGGTCACAGGAACTGCAACGCCACCTGCGGGAACTGCTGCCACTGCTGGAATCCGGACAGAGCGCGAACGCGGTGCGGGCGCGCCACCTGGTCAACGAGATGGTGGCCGCCCGGCTGGCCGATCTGCAGCAGGATGACCTGCCGGTGCTTTACCCCGTCCATATCGAGGCCGCCCCGCTGGCCGGTTACACTCGTCTGCTTGTTCTATCGCAAGACACACCGGCTTTTCTTTATGCCATGAGCAGCGCCCTGGCCCTTCAGGGCATCTCCATCGAAAGGGTGCGCATTCGCACCGCCGCCGGGAGGATTACCGATGAAATTGATGTGCTGGACCGGCAGGGCCGACCCCTGACCGATCCGGATAAGCTTGACCAGTTGAAATTCTCCGTACTGCTTACCAAGCAGTTTACCTACTTCCTGACCCACGCCCCCGATCCTTACACCGCGCTCTGCCGTTTTGAACAGATGGTGGAAAACATTATCCAGGCACCGCGTCAGGGTGAATGGCTGGCGCTGCTTTCGCGCCCTGACGCCCTGCAGGAACTGGCCCGCCTGCTGGGGGCCAGCGATTTCATCTGGGAGGACTTCATCCGACTGCAATATGAAACCCTTTTGCCAATCCTGCAACCGCATCTGAACGGACAAAATCTGGCGCATTCACACGAGGAACAGGCAGACCGACTGCGGACATTGCTGAACCGGACAAACGATCCCGACGAGCAATGCCGGCTGCTGAACGACTTCAAGGACCGCGAACTTTTCCTGCTGGACATGGACCATATCCTGGATCCACGCACTGAAGTGCGCGCCTTTGCCGAGGCCTTGACCAAACTGGCGGAGCTGGTAATAACCACGGCCGCGGATATTGTTTTTCAACGCCTGACGGCCCGTTACGGACAGCCCCGCACCGTTGCGGGTCTGCCGCTGTCCTGGGCAATCTTCGGGTTGGGCAAATTCGGCGGGGCCGCCATGGGTTATGCCTCGGACATCGAACTGCTGCTGATCTACAGCGACAACGGCCGGACCGACGGCCGGGAGCCCATCAGCAACGCCGAATTCTTCAACGAAATGGCGCGTGGTCTGACCGAGTCCGTGCGGGCCAAGCGCGAGGGCATATTTCACATTGACCTGCGCCTGCGCCCTTACGGCAACAGCGGACCCCTCGCCTGCAGCCTGGAAAGCTTCTGTCGCTATTACGCCCCGGACGGTCCGGCGCATGCTTACGAACGGCTGGCCTTGGTACGCATGCGCGCGGTGACCGGCGACAGCAGTCTGGGTGCGCGCGGCGAGCGGCTGCGCGATGAATTCATATACGCCGGCCAAAGCATCGACCTCGCCGCGCTCCAGACTTTGCGACGCCGACAATTCGAAGAAAAGACCGCCCGCGGACAAACGACCCAGAACGCCAAGTTCAGTCCGGGCGCCCTGGTGGACCTGGAATACGATGTGCAAATCCTGCAAGTCATGCATGCCGCCGGCACACCCGGGCTCCGCACACCACGCATCCATCAGGCGCTGGCGGCCCTGGCCGACCTGGGAGTGCTGACGCCGGCCGAAAGCCGGGAACTTGCCGGCGCTTATTATTTCCTGCGACGCTTGATCAACGGACTGCGCATGTTGCGGGGTTCAGCGCGCGACCTCAACCTGCCTCCGGCCGGTTCGCCTGAATTCGCCCACCTGGCCCGCCGTATGGGCTATCGCCGGGGCGGGCCGCTGGAACCGGAACAACAACTGCGCGTGGAGTTTGCCACGCAGACCGCCATTGTACGGGCCTTTGTGGAAAACCATTTCGGCCGCGCCGCGCTACCTGGCCCGCCCGACGGCAATCTGGCCGATCTGGCGCTTTCCGAGAGCATGCCTGAAAACGTCCGCGACCGTATC
>JAIVGW010000316.1 GCA_020201415.1 Lentisphaerota bacterium | reverse complement strand
GTCCAGAAGTCGCGGATCCGGGCTTTGGCCGGCAGTCCAAGATCGCGCAGGCTGATGCAATGTTCCGCCGGATCTTCCTCCCAGTTGAACAGGCCCAGTACGGCGCGTCCAAGTTCCCGGGCCAGGAACCGCGAAGGCAGGCCGGCATGGCTTTCAAACAGGTCCAGCGGCCGGGCCGCCTGCCGCAGCGGACGCTGCATGAGCCGGCGCAGCATGGCCACGCCGTTCGGTTTGAGACCCGGCAGATCGTCGCCCATAAATAACTCGCCGGCGCTGAGATAAATCAAAAGCAGATAACAACGCATTTCTTCCTGGTTCATTTCGCGCCCGTTCATCCAGACCGGCTTGTACGCGAAAGGGGTGGCCGGTCGCACGGAATTCAGATGGCGGCTGCTGGCCGTTGTACGGGTGCGCGCAATGGCGAAGTCCGGGTCGTTGTTCCAGGCGCGGCGGTGCAACCACCAGCATGAGGAAATGTCGCAGGTGTTGGCCAGCACATGACTCCAGTAGTTGTGGATGTCGTCGCTGACACGGGCCGCATCAACCAGTCCGGTGACGGACTGGAAGGGCGCTCCGCAGGACAGCAGGTAGGCGTCATCGCCGATGGCTTGCCGGATGGTCGAGAAAATCAGGCGGATGAGCTGACCGCGGCCCACGGTCGGATCGTGAAAAAACTTCGCTTTCAATATACGCTGGGTGAAGTCCACCTTGAAATATTCGAAACCTTCGCGGCGCAGGCGGCGGTAGGTGTCGAAAACCCATTGGCGCGCCTCGGGATGGGTGATATCCAGATAGGACATCGGGCCGTAGCTGAGCGTTTCGGACGCAACCTGGTGGGCGGCGTCCCGGGCAAACCACTCGGGATGATCGCGATAGAGACGCGTATAGCGGTTGACCAGGGCCGGCGCGGTCCAGATGCCGGGAATCATCCCGGCGGCCCGGGTTTTACGGCAGAAAACCCGCAGGCCGGAGGGGAATTTCCAGTTGGGCACCCAATCGCCCCAGCGCGGTTCCCAGCCTGCGTCAATTACCAGATATTTGAGCCGGTTGCCGAACAGACGGCGCGCGGCTCGCATATTGCTGTACATATCATCGGCGCTGACCGATCCGGTGAAGTAATC
Organism: Lentisphaerota bacterium; assembly: GCA_020201415.1. GTDB lineage: Bacteria > Verrucomicrobiota > Kiritimatiellia > JAAZAB01 > JAAZAB01 > JAIVGW01. The sequence goes on along the minus strand of JAIVGW010000316.1, from coordinate 4,164 downwards.
CCATGAGTTCCAGCCCCGACAGACGGGTTTGGGCTTGAGCGGGCGTGCCTGAAGGAAGAGTTCGCCATGCTCTTCCAGCAGGGCGAGCACATCGTGGCCGACGGCCAGCCGCAGAGGGGTCATGCGGACCCGCGCACCGCCAGGCACCTGGCGGGATTGGCGGCTGGTGATCAGCAGGCCGAAGCGGCCCTGCAGGTGTGGGGCGTCGTGCAGCGCCTGGAAGACCAGGAAGTCGCCCTGGTGGTCGGGCAGGGCGCCGCAGAGCAGGGACTTCGGGGTTATGCTCCAGCCAGCGGTTTTGCAGTCCGACTTTCTTGGCGCCGGACCCGCCGCCGAAGTTGTTCTGGATGAATTCGAAATAGTCTTCCGCCGCCATGGGCGCTGCCGCATCGTCCGGGTGGAAGCGCAGGATTATTTCATACAGCATCACCGGGGCCGTGCCCAGGTTGGCAAATCCGGCGTCCATGACCTCGTCCTGCAAACGCAGCGTCATGCGGCAGTCCAGGTGCTCGGCGGCATAACCCTCAGCGGTCTCGCGCCAATTGAGTTGATCGGAACTGATTTGGAATTCCGCGCAACGGTACACGACCAGACCGCCGGTCAATCCGGCCGCGGGGGCCGCCAGGCGGCCGCTGTGCCTGTCAAAAGTAAACATGATGCGCCTCCCTGAATAGTATTGATCCGTCGGATAATAACATCCTGGCCGGACACGGGCAGTTATAATTTTGCTTATCGCAGATTGCTCAAGTCAACCCCGGCTTGACTCCGGAATGATTGGATATCATGTCGGATTTATATGAGCCGGTATGGTTTGTTTGCAGGCGGGATTGGTTTACCGCTGTCCGAACAATTTCAGGACATTACCGGAATTGACCTGCTCGCGCAGTCCGGCCGGCGCGCCCACGCTGTCGAACAGTTGATCGTAAAAATTAATGTAGCGCGGAATCCGGTCGTCCATGATGCCGCCTTCACGGAAATAACCCACATCCGTGGCAAAGCACACCTTGGACACGACATCTTCCGCCAGTTCGCCGTTCGGCGCGAACATTTCCCGCCAGAAAAACATGGACCGGCGAATGGCCGTGCCGCCGGAGAAATCGGAATATACGGTCGGGTGATTACGGATGACCGTCCAGGTCTCATCCCAGAAGGGCGATCCGAAGTGGGCCATCATTACCTTCAGGTGCGGCACCCGGCGCAGGATGGCGTCGATATGCGCCGGACGCATATTATCCATGCCGCTGGCGTAAATGGGATCATAATCCGGGGTATGCAGCAGGTAGCCGGTATGGAAGACCGCCACGCCTTCGCGTTCCTTGACGGCCTGGTACAGGGGCAGGTAGCGCTCATCGCTGTAGGGATGGGCCGGGCTGATGAACTTGATGCCCAGCGCGCCACGATCAAACATCCGGTGGATGTCATCCGGACCGGCGGTCTCCATGGGCGCCTGTAGCACGGGAATGACAAAGTCGCCGAAGCGTTCGGCCACTTCAAAACAGTTTTCGGAAAAACCGCGGCCGCGCGGGGTGGCGATCAGAACGATGCCGTCAATGCCGGCGCGCGCGCAATCGGCAATGTATTTGCCGGTGTCTTTTATGTCCTGGTGACACAGCCAGTCGTGGGTATGGGCGTCAATGCGCATTTCGCTTCCTTTCAAAGTCCTGCCGTCTCCAGTGAAAAATTACCAGTTTGCAAATAACCTGATCAATCCGGGTATTCGCCCAGTAAAACATCGTCTATCCAGCAGGCGGCGCCTGATAAACAAAGACATGCCAGCAATAAACGGAAAGCGTATCTTGTAATACGTTCTTTCCGAAAGCTGATATTTGGAGGGTTTTGCTTCGTCAAAACCATTTTCCAGTTGGCTGTGATTACGATCGGATTCCATCACTGATACAGATGTACAGCTGCAGGATAAGCCATTACGTTGTGCCTTGCAAACCTTGACCGTTTAATATTTCGGGAAAAACTTATGGAAAAGCTGGCGGGATATTCAATGCAGCGGCACAAGGACCGGGGCAAGCCCTTCGACAATGCTCGGGGCAAGCCCTTCGACAATGCTCAGGGCAAGCCCTTCGACAATGCTCAGGGCAAGTGCACCCCGGCTCCATTTCACACCGGGTGGATCCACCCCAAACTTACCCCGCTCTGAGCAGGGTAAACCCCGCTCTGAGCGGGGTAAACCTTGCTATTTTTTCAAATTCGGCAGCGGAATTTACCACGCACGTCAACCAGGCACCGTCCCGTCCGGAACCCGAAGCATGGCCCATCCCTCTTTTTCGTATAACATTCCTTTTGTAAGGATAAGCCGCAAAATTAAATAAATAATTTCACTTGTCAAGCATTCTTATGGGTGATAATTTGCTATTAAAGTTGCATATCATTCCATTCGTGATGATATGCGGAACCGTATAATCACTTGTTGGTTTTGAAAATGAAGAAGAATTTCCAAAGACTGATTTGCGTCATCGGAATGCTGGCCTCTGTCGGGCTCGGCGTAATGTCCTTACCTTCTCATTTCATGGCAACGCCAGCCGAGGCCAAAGCGTACGCGATCATGCAAGAGGGATTGAAGCAAGAAATCACGCACGGGCCAGAGCAAGACAAGGTCGCACTCCTATCGCACTACGCGCACTGGAACAGTCAGGAGTGGGTCATGAAATCAACAATCATGATCCTCGCATCGGCGTGCTTCTTCATTCTGTTCTTGATCTTGCTGATCATGGATGTAAAGAAAGGAAAACCAACAATGCACCTGGAACCTATTTCGGGAAGTTGAATACAACTTCCCGAAAAGGTTCAGGTCAACGTTCGGCAATGGATCTTGCTGTATGAGTAATTGGAATATCAATGTTTTCTCAGGCGAGGTGCGATATCGAGTCCTTCGTGTCGACGGTGACGTCCAGACGATATTGTTCGAGAGCGAACCTTTTTTTGGCGAGCCGACAGATGTCTTTGCATACATGGGAGTACCAAAGAACGATCACGGTCTGGTCCCGGGCATGGTCTGTGTGCATGGCGGTGGCGGCAAAGCGTTCAGGCAATGGGTCGAGATGTGGGTGGAACGCGGCTACGCTGCGATCGCCATGGACTTGAGCGGGCGTGATGGCAATGAAAAGCGACTCGCGAATGGCGGGCCTGAGCAGGATCATGCAGCAAAGTTTAGCACAACATTGGCGTGGCAGTACCTGTGGACATATCATGCCGTGGCAGCGGCCGTGCGAGCCAACAGCATTCTGCGTAGCATTCCATCCGTGGATGGTGGACGCATCGGGATTACAGGAATCAGCTGGGGAGGGTACGTGACCTGCATCGCGGCCGGCGTGGACACGCGTTTCGCTTGCGCGATACCCGTGTACGGATGTGGATTCCTTCAGCGCAACAGCGCGGAAGAATGGATGAAGATTTTCGCAGCCATGACCGAAGCACAAAGACAAGTGTGGCATGACAAATGTGATCCGTCCATTTATCTGGGCAACGCCGCAATACCTATGCTCTTTGTTTCGGGAACCAATGATTTCGCCTACCCTCTGGACATTCTTGAGATGAGCTGTGCCCTTCCCGTTGGCGAGGTGACACGCTGCATTCGGGTTGAGATGGCTCACGGCCACGAGGCCGGTTGGGCTCCAAAGGAAATCGGCATGTTTGCGGACCAACACTTGGCGAATGGAACGCCCTTGCCGACGATGGGAGCATGTGAATATGCCCGGGATTCGCTGAAAGCCGGATTTACAAGCGGTTGCCCCGTCTCCCATGCCTGTCTCGTCTACACTATGTGCCGGAGCGGATGGCAGGACCGCAAGTGGCGGACAGCGGCTGCCACGCTTAGTGATGGTGTGGTTGAGGCCGCTTTGCCGGAAGATGTCTCGGCCTGCTTCCTGGCCATAGAGGATGACCGTGGAGCGTATGTCAATACACCTTATCTGGAGGTTGGAGAAAATACCGCCGAACCAGCCGTCGCAACGTACCGCTGATAGCCGCGCGGATGCGGCTATCAGCGTCCGGTGAACGGCGACGTTAGGATTGAGATTGACAATACGCAGTTCTGTGGAGTACAATTGTACTTATGAAAATTATAGCAGACACTAACACATTTCTGGCGGTTGCGTTAAACGAACCTGATAAGGAATGGTTGATCGAGGTCACAGAGGGGCGAGATCTTGT
>JAIVGW010000083.1 GCA_020201415.1 Lentisphaerota bacterium | reverse complement strand
CCAGGATTATCCTGCCGCTGGCGGCAACTGTTTCCAACCTGGTGAATTTCCTGCTGTCCCTGATCGTGCAGTTCATTCTCGTAGGGGTCCTGCTGGCCTGGCGTGGTCAGACAATGGATATCCACGCGCTGGCGATCCCGCTGCTGGTCATGGGGCATGCCATTTTTTGCCTGGCGCTGACGGTGTTTCTTTCCTGCATTAATGTATATTTCCGCGACATACAGCATCTGGTGGGAGTCGGCATGACTGCCTGGTTTTTCCTGTCACCGGCCATGTATTCACTGGCTCTTGTGGAAAACATTGCCGGACCGCGCCTTATGAACCTCTACCTGCTGAACCCCATGGCAATTATCATCACCGGATACCGGGCCCTGATTCTCAAAAACAACGTCTTCCCCTGGGGCTGGCCCGTAGCCGGCGCTACTCTGTTTGCCGTGGTCTTCCTGATCTGCTCCATCGCCCTTTTTCAAAAACTGCAGCGTAATTTTTCGGATGCTTTCTGATGCCGGCCATTGAAGCCCACAATTTAAGCAAGCGCTATTATCTGCGCGGAACAGAGACGCCAACCCTGATGAGCCTCATCGGCTGCCGCCGCCGGCCTCGCCGGGAGATCTGGGCCATGCAGGACGTTTCTTTCAGCGTTGCCCCCGGGGAAACCATCGGCGTTATCGGGCCCAACGGTTCCGGTAAGAGTTCATTACTGGGATTGCTGGCGGGCACGACTACACCCACCAGCGGCAGTGTCGCCATCAACGGCCGGGTATCGTCACTGCTGGAATTGGGCGCCGGGTTCCATTCCGAGCTTACCGGACGTGAAAACATCTTTCTGAACGGCGCCATTCTGGGCATCCCCCGCAGGATCATCAAGGAGCGTTTCGACCGCATCGTTGATTTCGCCGGCATCGGCGAATTTCTGGATATGCCGGTCAAATACTATTCCAGCGGCATGTATGTAAGGCTGGGATTTGCCGTGGCGGTGGAAATGGATCCGGATATCCTGTTGATTGATGAAGTGCTGGCCGTGGGCGATGTAGCCTTCCAGACCAAGTGCCTGGCGCGTATCCGTGACTTTCAAAGGCGCGGCAAAACCCTGCTGATCGTTTCGCATGCCCTGCAGACCATCGAGGAATTCTGCACCCGCGCCTTCCTTATTCACCAGGGGCAACTGGTGGAACAGGGCGATCCGGCGGAAGTGATCTTCCGTTATCTACGCTCCTATATGGGGGAAGGCGGCGGTGTTCATACGGTGGAATACGGCAGTCGGGAGGTGACGATAGAGCAGGTGCGGTTTCTGGATGGCGCGGACCGCGAAACCGGCACCATGAATACGGGCCAACCCATGACGGCGGAAATATCCTACCTGGCCCATCAACGCGTGGAGCGGCCGGTGTTCGGCTTTTCCCTGAAAACCGGCAACGGCATGTTTATCTTCGGTTCCAACACCCAGTTGGCCGGCCATGAAATTCCGGTCCTGGAAGCCGGGCCGGGCCGGATCCGCCTGCGGTTCGACTCACTCAGTCTGATGCAGGGCAATTTTTTCCTATCGGTTTCAGTACATTCATGGGATCATGCCAGGCAATATCACCGGCGTGAGGACTGGTATCCTTTTGTCGTCACGAATCCCACCGGCGCCCTGGGCCTGTTTTATCTCAATACCCACTGGTCTGAATGATTGCTAAGCGCTGCGGACCGGCGCCGGGATTGGCGGCCGGCAGTTATTTCCGCTCGTTGATGACCGTCCGTCATCACAAAATAAACAACAAAATCATCATGATAGGAGGAAGACATGGCCCTGCTGGATGTGATCAGTAAACGTTATTCCGTACGCGCCTACGAACCCCGCGAGGTTGAAGAGGAAAAATTGCAGACGGTACTGGAAGCCGCGCGCCTGGCGCCTTCCGCGCGGAATTTCCAGGAGTGGCGTTTTGTGGCGGTGCGCGATCCCGGCACACGCCGGCAATTGACCGTGGCGGCCAACAACCAGGCCTTCGTGGGCCAGGCGCCGGTGATCATCGTCTGCTGCGGCACCAACGCCGACTACGTGATGCGCTGCGGTCAGCTTTCCTACCCGATCGACCTGGCGATTGCCATTGACCATATGACGCTTCAGGCCGTGGCGGAGGGATTGGGCACCTGCTGGATCGGGTCGTTTTACGAAGATCAGGTGCGCGCCATTCTTGGAATACCGGATGAAGTGCGGATCGTCAGCCTGCTGACATTGGGGTATGCGGCGGACCGGCCCAGCGCCAAAAACCGGGTCCCGCTGAAGGAAATCGTTTCCCGGGAACGCTGGAATTTCTGATTCCTACACCTTCCCAGACCCGCGTTCAAGCATCTCGGCGGCATGGGCCATGGTCTTGGCAGTCGGCGCGCCCCCGAGCATCCTGGCAATTTCATCCAACCGGCCCGGGCGATCCAACAGGCTGACTTCCGTCATCGTGCGTCCGGAACGGGTGAATTTGCGCACTGCATAATGAGCGGCGCCGCAGGCGGCCACCTGCGGCAGATGCGTGATACACAGCACCTGGTGCCGTTCAGCCAGTGCGCGCAATTTATTACCAACCACGCCGGCGGCACGGCCGCCGAGATTGACGTCAATCTCGTCAAACACCAGGGTCGGCACGGCATCCAGATGGGCCAGCGCCGATTTGACAGCCAGCATCACCCGCGAAATCTCACCGCTGGAAGCAACCGCGCGTAAATCACAAAGCCGCTCGCCGGGATTGGCCGAAAACTCGAATTCCACGGAATCCAACCCGGAGGGACCGGGCGCGGTGGGCGCCAACCGTACACCAAAAACGGCATCGTCCATATCCAGGCTGCTCAATTCGCGACGGATGGCGCGCGACAGAAACCGCCATACTTGCGCTTTATTTTCTGGTATACCGACAAGCGTTGCTCAACCTGGCCCAGACGCTCGGGATCGGCTTCGGCGCGCTGCATCAAACCCTCCAGCTCTCTGGCCGTCTCGCGCACTTTGGTCATGGCCGCAGCCAGTTCCGTCCGCCATGTGCCGGGCAGACTCGCCAGTTGTTCCAGCGCTTCCAGCGCATTATGGGCCACCGCCAGCGCATTGAAGGCACTGGTCTCCGCATCCATCAACTGCGCCCCGGCTTCCGCCGCCAGTTCCTGCACCCGCTGCGAGTTGCCCAGCAGTTTCTGTTCGTCCAGCAGGACAGTCTCCTCGGCCTCGTCCAAACCGGCTTCTTCCAGCTCGCGCAATTGAAACTCCAGCCAATCCCGGGAACTGTCGGACAGCTGTTGCAATTCCCGCCGTCGCCGCAGCAGTTCTTCGTGACTGGTATAAACCGCGGTATAATCTCGACGCAACCGGTCCAGGCGGCCGAAACCGTCCAGCAACTCCAACTGGGCGCCGGGGTCCAGCAGCGATTGATGATCGTGCGGCCCGTGCATATCCGCCAACAAATCGCCAAAAAGCTTGAGCACCTGCAGGGTAACGGCGCTGTCATTGATAAATTGACGCCCCCCGTTAACGGCGACAATGCGGCGCACGATCAGTTCCCCATTCAGACATGCCGGCAGACCATATTCATTCAGCATGGCAAACACCGGCGAATTTTCACGCAGCGTAAAACAAGCCTCCACCGTGCATTGGGTGGCGCCATCGCGCACTGCGCCGCGATCCGCTCTTTCTCCCAGCGCCAGATTCAGCGCGCCGACCAGCAGCGATTTGCCGGCGCCGGTCTCGCCGGTGATCACGTTCAGGCCGTCGTGAAAATCCAACTGCGCCTTTTCCACCAGCGCCAGATTCTGCACCTGTAGCGATTTAAGCATATCATAGACCGCTATGCGGACAGCCGCCGGAAGGACAGGAGCGGCAGGCGCTTGCGTCGCCTGCCCCGCAGGCCGCCGGCGGCGGCGGTCCGGCAACACTGAAGGCGGAAAATGCCTTAAGTAGTTTGCGACCACCGCAGACCGGGCAGGCCGTCGGCGCCTGATCCTGCCGACGCGCCAGAAACTCAAAACGGCGGCGGCATTTCACACAATCATATTCATGGATCGGCATTTTTTCCTCCACACTGCAAGCTCAGACAGGAGTCCTGACCCTGCTGCCGGTTAAATATTCAGAAGCAGGCCTGGGCGGCGGCATCCCGGCAGGCACAGGCGCTATGCCGAATCCTGCCCAGCACCGCCCCCAGCAGACGAACAAAATTTACCTGGTTGCGTTGCATGGTTTGCATAACCATTTCCAGGGAGACAGTCTCATGGATCGCATGCCAACTGTCGTAATCGGTCGCCATGGCCACTGCCGCGTAACACAGCCCCAATTCGCGCGCCAGCACGACTTCCGGCACCGTGCTCATGTTGATCACATCCCCCCCCCACTGCCGGAACATGCGGCTTTCCGCCCGTGAGGAAAAACGAGGCCCTTCAATCGTGACCACGGTGCCGGCATCATGATGGGGAATTGCCAAACGTCCGGCTGCATTACGCAAAATCCGGCGCAAATTGCCACAGAAGGGATCGCTCATGGGAATATGGCAGACACGCTGACCCTCATAAAACGTCTGCGCGCGCTTGGTGGTGCGATCGATGAATTGATCAATGAAAACGAAATGCCCGGGCGCAATTTCCTCGCGCAGGCTGCCGCAGGCGGTGGTGGCGATGACATGCGTCACCCCCAGCTCGCGCATGGACCAGAGATTGGCGCGATAATTCACCAGCGAGGGCATGATTTGATGGCGCGCTCCATGGCGCGCCAACAGCACCACCTCCTTGCGCCCGATCCGTCCGGTCTTCAACACATCGGACGGCGGCCCATAGGGAGTATGCACTTTGTGTTCCCTGACGCCGCTCAACTTCAGGTTGTCATCCAAGCCGGAACCGCCAATTATGCCTACAACAGCCATATTTTGCTCCATCTTGCCAGATTATCCGGCCGGGCCAACAGGCCGCGGTCCGCCACACCCAACAAACCGCAACAAGGTTATGCATCCGCAAGGGGTCAAGTCAACTGAAATCATCGTCGGGTGTCGGACGGAAATTTTGATATGTGTCAGGATTTCTTTGAATATTGGTTTTTCTGACAGATATATGAGGTTCTTGCAAATCACCAGCGGCTCGGCGAGACGCCTCGCCCTACCTTCCACGGATCGCTGCCGCAACGGGTAGGGCGAACCGTCCCGGTGAGCCGAATATGAACGCGCCCGTGGTTTTGCAAGAGCCTCCATCATATCAAAATATTTGTCTCACGCCCATCATCGTCCTGCAATCACCCACATCATTCCTCCCACTCCAACGTCAGGGAGTCAGCCGCGCAACGGATCGTCAGCTCCTGCCAGGGAGCCGGCCATAAGCGCGCCACCTGACCCGACTCATAACGTTCGCCGAAGGCCTGCCGGGAACAGCACACCTCAACCAATGCGCGCCCGGCATGATAGAACCCCACCGTCATACAGTCCCCATCCGGGGAGGGCGGACTGACCAGCACCCGCCAATCATCCCACCCCGTCATCAATGTCAGCGTCGGAGGATCGGAATCCTGCTCAACCCGCCAACACAATGCACCGACCCGTCCGCCGGCGCCGGGCTCCACCTGCTGTAAATCCGTGCCGGCACTTTCCAAAGATCCAGTCAGCGGCATAAAGGCACGAAATCTGCCGGATGCCCCGGGATGCACCAGACGCAAAGGCGGGCGCGCCATAAGCGCCTCCGCCCCGCCCACATGTCGGACGTCAGGCCGATTGATCAACCATATATCCGGACGATTGACACCCGCCTGATCCAGCATACGCCCCAGGCGGCGCGCATGCCGGCGTCCGCCGGCGTTTACCAGCCAGGAAGCGCCCGGCGCGCGCCCGGCACCCAATACAACGGCCACGCCCTCGGCATTGAACACCTGCACCCGGGCGCCCCGTCCCTCCCAGACTGAGACAGTCGGCCAGACCAGCACCAGCGCCAGTCCTGCTGCCTGCCACCAGCGTCGGCGGCGTCCGTTGTCGCGCCGGAGCAACAACCACCAGCCAAGATACCAGCACCCGACCGACCACAAGGAAGGCGCGGACACCGCCTGGCGGCAGCCCGGCCAACGGGCCACCCAGCCCAGCCAGCGCAGCGCAAGTTCCACCGGCCAGACATTGACTGAATTGAACAGCACCGCCAGCCCCGGGTGAACCAGACTGCCCAGCAGCGACAGAAAAGCCAGGGCCAGGGCCACGGTCACCAGCGGCACCGCCAGCAGATTGGCCAGCGGCGACCACGGCGACCAAGCATTGAACCAACGCGCCACCAGGGGCAGGCCCGCCAGCCAGGCCGTCACCGACACCAGCCCCAGCCCCAGGAACCAGTTCCACAACACAGAGCGCCAGGTCGCCGCACCCTGCACCAACCCCCCGCGACGGTTGCGCAGCCAGTCACTCATAACCGGCCAGGCCAACAGCAGCCCCGCAACCACGGCGAAGGAAAGCAGAAAACCCGGAGCAACCAATTGGGTCGGATCAGCAGTGTGACGAACAACGTCAGCAGAGCCATGTGCAACCCCGAAACGGCGAACACATGAAAAGTTCCGGTATCCGTAAAGCTCGCCCGCACCGCCAGCGGCAATTCCCGCCTTAAACCCAGGGCCAAGGCCCGCAGCACCGCCGCCACGCCGGGCCGGTCATCCAGCCCCAACCCCAGCACCAAGGCGGCACGACCGCGCAAAGCATAAATCAACCCCAACGGGTGCATGGGCGGAGGCGGCTGCAACTCCTGATCCGCCCGGCTCGCAACATGCATGCTGTACCTCACGCCCGGCATCCTGATTCCCGCCGCGGGGCGGACAACAGGAGACCCCGCCGGCCGGTCAGCTTCAATCCGCCAGACATGGCGGGCCCGCCCCCCATCAGACGTGTGCGCCGTCAGCACCCCGGCCAGTTGCCAGGACGCGCCATACCGCGGGCGGACCGTCGCATCCCATAATCGCACACTTACCCGCCCCCGCGCCGGCTGCCAGGCCGGCAGCCGCCGCAGTTCCGCCACTTCCATATCAAACACCCAGTAGCCGGCGGCGGCTTCCGTGCCGACAGGCTGGAAAACCGGATCGTTGACAATCCGGCCGCGCAGTTCCAGAGACTCACGCGCGTGGGCCATGATCGCGACAAGGTCGCTTCCGGCCGCGCCTCCGACAGCAATTCCCGCCCGCCACCAGCCCAGGCCACAACCCAACAAAACCAGGCCCAGCACCCGACAGACACCGGCCCATCTCCGAGCCTGGCCAACGCGCCGGATAGCCAGCACCAGCGCACCTAGCGCCGTCAATAGCGGGCCGGCCGGGCCGGTTGCCTGCAATCCACACCAGACTCCCAGCGCAAAAGCAGTTGCAATCAGCAGCATTGGCCGCCATCCGGACATGCATATCCCTTCACAATTGGAGCGACATATTTCGAGCCAGGCAATAAGCTGCAAGCGGCTGGCGCGCACCGGCAGCACCGGCAAACTACCACATGATTATAACAAGCGCGGCATGATTGACCAACTCCATTCCGGCCATACGCGTTAAACGCAACGATTTGAGCTTGCAAAGCAGAATGGCCTGATTTATTCTTACACAAGCAAAATTCGGCATGCGCTTCCGCTCATGCCCTTGAAAAATCGCCTTATAAGGAGCCGTCCATGACTATCTTCACCCTGGCGCTGATTATCGGTGCGTTACTGGTCATCATGCTGACTTCGATTTTCTTTTACTTCATAGGGGTCTATATCCGCGCCTTGATGTCCGGCGCGCATGTTGACCTCAGTTCGCTGATCGGCATGAAACTGCGCCGGGTGCCGCCGGCCATGATCGTGGACGCGCGCATTCAGTTGGTCAAGGCCGGACTTAACATCACTACCGACGAACTGGAGGCGCATTACCTGTCAGGCGGCAATGTCCGGAACGTCGTCAGCGCCCTGATCGCCGCCGACAAGGCCGAAATTGAAATGAGCTTCCAGCGGGCCGCGGCCATTGATCTGGCGGGCCGCGATGTCTTCGAAGCCGTGCGCACCAGCGTCTATCCCAAGGTAATCGAATGTCCCGATCCCAATAAAAGCGCATCAGGCATGCTGGACGCCGTGGCTAAGGACGGCATCCGCCTGCTGGTCAAGGTGCGCGTCACCGTGCGCATGAACATCGACAAGGTGGTCGGTGGCGCCACCGAGGAAACCATCATCGCACGCGTGGGCCAGGGCATCGTCAGCGCCATCGGATCGGCGCCTTCCTACAAACATGTGCTGGAAAACCCCGACTTCATCAGCCGCAAGGTGCTGGAGAGCGGGCTGGACGCCCAAACTGCCTTTGAAATCGTCTCCATCGACATTGCCGATATCAGCGTCGCCGGCATGTCCGAAGCCGCCAATGTGGGCGCGCTGCTGGAAACCGAACGCGCCGATGCCGACAAGAAAATGCGC
>JAIVGW010000315.1 GCA_020201415.1 Lentisphaerota bacterium | reverse complement strand
GGGTGACGGCCAAATAGTCCCGGCGATTGACATCGGCCTGGCCGACCTCCGGCAGGGCGACCTTGATGCCGCGGTGCAGCACCATGGAAAGCATGGCATAGATGAAAAAAACCAGCAGCAGGAAGACCACATCGATCAATGGCAGCATTTCCACGCGCGCCTTGCGGGTCTCGTAACCTGTGGAAAGTTTCATCGCTCGCTTCCTCTGGCGGCAGTCTTCAAATCCGGTCATTCAGATCTGTTGGCGCCGGTCTGTCTGCCCTGGCGCACGGTTACCTCAAAATGGGTGCAGATTTTTTCAAGCTGCCGGGCGAATTTTTCGGTGCGATGCACCAGGGCGTTATAGGGCAGCAGTGTGATGATGGCCACGGTCAGCCCGGCGGCGGTGGTGATCAGAGCCTGGCCGATGCCGCCGGTCACCGCCTGTGGACTCTCCATGCCAGCCTGGCCCAGCAGGTCAAATGATTGGATGATGCCGGCCACCGTGCCGAGGATGCCCAGGAGCGGGGCCAGCGTGATGATGGTGTCCAGCACGTTCAAGCCGCGTTTCATTTGTTCAATTTCACCGTCCGCCGCCGCTTCCAGGCATTCGCGCAGGCCGTAGCGGTAGTGTTGCAGTCCGGCGGCCAGCACCCTGGCAGTGACGCAGCGACTGTCGCTGGCGGCTTGTTGGGCCGTCTCAAAATCGCCGGCTTCCGACAGCGCGAATATCCGGTCGATCAATGTGCGGTCACGGCGGTAAAGCAGCCGCATCCAGAAGAGTGTCCGCTCGGCAATGACGGTCACCGCCACCAGCGAGCAGGACAACAGGGGCCACATCAGCGGTCCGCCGCGCGTCATTATTGCCCACATAAGCGTTCCTCGCTTTCGAGATTGTCCGGTGCCGCCTGGCCCGCTTCGAGCAGCAGGCGCCGATCGGCCGCCTGCAGCAGGCGGGCGTCATGCGTGGCCGCCACGACGATCTTGCCGGCATCGGCCGCCGCACGCAGTTGGCCGGTAATCAGCCGGGCATTCCCGCGGTCGAGATTGCCCGTGGGCTCGTCGGCCAGGATGATGTCAGGATCACCGGCCAGCGCCTGAGCCAGAGCCACGCGCTGCTGCTCGCCGGCGCTGAGTTCGGAGGGGAAGTGCCGCATGCGGTCCGCCAGCCCAAGCGCGCCGGCTATCTGTCGGATGGCGGCCCGGCCCGGCGCCCGGCCGCGCATACTCAGGGTAAGGGCGATATTGTCGTGTATGTTGAAATAAGGCAGCAGGTGGAAGCGCTGGAAGATAAAGCCGACGGACTGCCGGCGAAAGAGCCGCAGGCGCCGTCCGCCGCCGTCATAGAGATTTTCGCCCTGAAAGCATATCCGGCCGGCGCTGGGTGTCAGCATGCCGCCCATCATCATCAGCAGGGTGCTCTTGCCGCTGCCGCTGCGGCCGTACACCACGGCCAATGACCCTGGCGCCAAGTCCCATGAAATATCCTGCACGGCCTGCACCCGGGCGCTGCCGCTGCCGAAAGTCTTGGAGATTTTGGCCAGGGTCAGCATGGGCTTATTCCTCCACCAATATTGCGCAGGGGTCCATACGCACAAGTTGCATGATGGGGACCAGTTCAGCCAGCAACGCCACGGCGCAGACCCAGACCCAGATGCGCGGTAGGGCCTGCCAGGGAAGGGCCAGGGCCTGGGTGTGCGTCACCAGGAATGGTGCGGTAACCGCCACCGAAAGCTGGCCGCCAGCAATAAATCCTACCAGCGTGGCGGCGGTGGCCAGCAGCAGGGTTTTGGTCAGGTACAAGCCGATGAGAAAGGGGTAGCCTGCTCCCCGTGCCAACAGAATGCCGGTCTCGTAGCGGCGCTCCAGGACTTCCTGGCAGCCGGTTATGATCACCACCAGCGCGCTCAGAGCCGCTACCATCAGCAACAGATAAAATAGATATTTACTGGTGGTCGTGCGGGCCAGGTAACGCCCCCGGGCGATATTGGCGATGTTGATCTGTTTGAGATCCGGCGCCACCCGTGCGAGCAGTTCACGCTGGTAGCGGTGAATTTCCTCCAGGGTGTCGCCGACGTGCAGGCACTCGAACGAATGGATGGCGTTTATCAATCCCGGCTTGTCAAGAAGTTCCTGGGCATCTTCCAGATTAAGGTAGATGCGGTAATCATCCGGGGTGCCCTGCGGCGGAAGCACGGCGGACACCTTGAATGACCGGTCATCCAGTGTGAATAGTCCGCCTGTTCCGACCGCAAGGATCTCCGCCGCCGCCGCGCCCAGACGGGCCGTGCCGTTCGCCACGGGCGGCACGGGGTTGCCTTTTTCACTGGTTTCGTCCGCGCGCGCCACCGGCCGGATGCCGGTGATAAACAGGGTTTGCCCGTCGATCTGAGTGCGTTGCTGCAGCACGGACAGGTAATAACGTGACAGCAGGTCCGCATGCCGCGCCAGCAATGTGGTCGTTGTCTCTGGAAATTCCATCTGGCGGCCGGTGCACAGATAGGTGTCCAGGGCGTCCTGTTCCGCGGGTATGATCAGCTGGTTCAGCCCCATGTTCTTCATGATCAGTTGCATGGAGCGGTTGGAATAGCTGTTTGTATTGAAAATATAGACGTAGAGGGTAATGACGGCGCTCAGTGTCAGGAAGACCAGTGCGTTGATTCGCCATTTATGCCTGAGCTGCGCCAACAGGATTTTTCCAAACATGTAATGCTTTCTGCTAACACTTACATCTTATGTTCCAATCCGACAAAGGCCTGGAACCCGTAATTCGGGTAGCCTATGACAGTGGAGTATTTGTCGTCGAGCATATTTTTCAGCGAGGCATACACGCGGGTGGCGCGTTCCTGTCCCAGCGCGGCGCCCACCGTCAGGTTCAAGTCAACGAAATCGCCCAGATCGTGATACTGACCGTCATCGGCGAAACGCTTGTTTTCGAATGAGCCGACATACTTGCCGAAGAGGCTGGCGTCGAAGCGACCGACCACGGCATTGATGCCGGCGCTGGCGATGACCTCGGGGATTTCGCGATAGCTGTTCCAACCTGTATCATAGCTCCGGGAATTCATGAGCGTGGCGTTGCCGAAAAGGTTGAAGAAATGCGCGAAGCGCGCGCTCTGGCATTCAAGTTCCACGCCGTACTGGCGGACATCCCGGTTGGCGTAGGTGTTGAACAAATCACCGTCCTCGCCAATTTTGGTGTCCGTCATCACTACGGCGTCCTGCCGCAGGGTGGCGAACAGTCCGAACTTGATGTTTCCCAGATCGGGTTCTTCAAAACTGATGCCGCCGTCCAGGATCAGGCGTGTTTCACGTTTGAGATTGCTGTTGGATTCTGATACGGCGCCGGGCGGCGCATCGATGGCGCCCGCCGCCAGGTGGCTGTAGAGGGCCGTCCAGGGAGCGACGCCATATTTGGCGCCGAGCGTGCCGGTGAAATCCGTATCGCCCCATTCGTCATTGATCGGCTGTGAGTTGAGATTGTCGCCGACCAGGTTGAAGGTGGCGTCGGTGTAATCGCGGTAATATTTACGGGTGGCCCGCACGCCGCCGTCCAGGGTCAGGCGGTCCCAGGTATGTTCATCCATGATCACCGCCGAGACCGTATCGACATCCATGCGCTTGCCGACAAAAAACCGTTTGCCGTCGGGGCAGGTCCAGCGGTTATATTGCAGGCCCAGGCGCAGCACGTTATCTTCAATGAAGCTGTGCGCGTGTATGACGCCGGCATTGTATTCCCAATCGCGTTCGCGGCTCTCCAGGTTGACCAGTCCGTCAACCTTGCGTTCGTAGTCGCCGGAACGCAGAACGTAGCCGGCGTCGAACGCGGTGCTGGCGTCGCTGTTATGCTTGAGCAGCGCCCGCATCACGCCGCCGTAGGAGTTGTAGGGGGAATACTGTTCCTCCCAGCGCTGCATGGCCT
>JAIVGW010000082.1 GCA_020201415.1 Lentisphaerota bacterium | reverse complement strand
CCAATGTCTTCGCCACGCCAAGCCTCCTTTCGATATGTATCTATTACAGATACAATATGACCGAACAAAAGAAAAGGCACAAGCCCAAAATCAGATTACATCAAAGAAACTGTCCTACACCCCCACAAGACGGCCAGGGCTGCGTCATTCTCGGGCAAGACGGCTCGGTCGGAGACCTCGCCCTACCATTTCATAAGCATTTACCGTGGGTACCGCCGAGAATGACGCAGCCGTGCACAGACGGCAGCCCCATAACATTGGCCGCCAGCCACAAAAAGGCCGGGGATTCGGGCAGGCCATAACGACCAGCAGCGGTTTAAACCAGCGGGCCAGTCGCCGGGCTACGCCGAATTCCATCAACAAACGCTGCAACACCATCAGACTCAACACTATCAAACTGACTTTCAACGTTAGACAGATGTCAGGGCTGAACGCAGACAGCGGGACACACGGCGCCAGGTCGTCAAATCCATGATTCACGGCATGCTAACCTGCTTTATTCAAGCTAAAGACTCCCGCGCATCAGCCCAGACAGGTTTCTATGCAGCGAAACATGCCGTCAATGAACTGCTGGTCTCCGAATTGCTCGGCATGCCGGCGGATGACATCCCGATCCCACGGCATGGCTGCGGCGCGGGCTACCGCCGCCTGCAAGGCATCTTCGGTCTGCTCGGCAAACAACAGGCCGGTTTTCCCATCAACCACGGTCTCCAGCGCGCCGCCCCGGCCGTAAGCCACGACCGGCCGGCCGCAGGCCTGGACTTCCAACGGCACCAGACCGAAATCCTCCTCGCCGGGAAACACCAACAAACGGCATTTTCGATAAAGCCGACGGACTTCGTCGTCATTGACGCGCCCCAAGAATTCAATATTGGCTCCGGCGCCCGCGCGCAAACGCTGATACTCCGTGCCGACGCCAACAATTTTCAACGGCATGCCCGACCTGGTATAGGAGCGCACTGCCAGATCAATGCGCTTGTAGGGCACCAACGCCGAAACCATCAGATCGTAATCGCCGGGTGGCGCGTTCTCCGGATCGGGAGTCCAGAAATCCGTATTGATCGGGGCGTAAACGATTTCGGCCTCACGCTCGTAAAAACAGCGGATGCGCGCGCGCACATGCTCGCTCAGGGTGACAAACATATCAACGCGATCGCATACCCGGCGGTCCCAACGCCGCAGCTGTGCCAACAGGGGTTTCAGCAACAGGCCCTTAAGGAGGCTGCCGCCGAAATATTCTTCGTAAAAAACCCAGGCGTAACGCATGGGCGTAAAGCAATAACAGATATGCCGGGCGCCGGGCGGCGGGCGGACGCCCTTGGCCACACAATGACTGGTGCTGATCACCAGATCTGCAGGCGGCAGCCGCAGGCTTTCAATCGCGGCGGGAAACAACGGCAGCATCCGGCGGTAATGTTGCATGACTCCTGGCATCCGCTGCAGGCAAGACGTATGAATCGGATGGGAACACAGAAATTCCGAGAGCTGGCCGGGATTGCTGATCAGGGTGTAAATCGGCGCGGCGGGGAACATCCGGCACAGGACTTCCAGCACGCGTTCACCGCCGCGCATGCCCGTCAGCCAATCATGCACCAGAACCACCCGCAAGCGCCTGTCCGCCATAGCAACCCTCATCACACCATGTCCTCGCGCCGCTTGTCCGCCGTCAATTCCCGGTAAGCCGCCAAAGTCCGCCGCGCTGTCTGCGCCCAGGTAAACCGGGCGGCCCGCTGTATGCCCTTACGGGACATTTCATCCGCCAAAGAAACATCTGTCAGAATCCGGCACATGGCGCCGGCCAGGGCGTCATGATCATCCGGCGGCGCCAACAACGCGGCATCACCCGCCACTTCCGGCAACGAGGCCCGGTCGGCGCAGACTACCGGGGTGCCGCAGGCCATGGCTTCCAGAACCGGCAGACCGAAGCCCTCATACAATGAAGGCATGACAAACAAGTCCGCCTGCTGATACTCCCTTACCAGTTGCGCTTCGGATAGATACCCCAACCAAAGTACTGAGTTCTCCAAACCCAGGGCGCGCGCCAGCAGCGGCGCCTCGGGATACCTGGGGTCCGGCGTGCCGGCCAGGCGCAAACACACAGAAAACGCCGACTGACGACGCAACAGAACCACTGCCCGCAGCAGGCCTTCCAGGTTCTTGTATGGATCCTGTCGGCCCACCCAGAAAATCGTGCGCGGCGCGGCGCCAACCTTGTGCGGCCGCGGACCGGCCGGGCGGAAAACATCCGCCACACCCTGATTAATCACCCGCACCACCGGCGCCCGTGGCAAACCGGCCAACAGCGTCCGCTCAATATCAGCTCGGGAAGCCCGGCTGACGGTCACCACCAGGTCCGTACGCCGGACGATTTCACGCATCAACCAACGATAGACCGGCAACAAACGCCGCTTGCGCGAGCGCGGCGCGAAATCGGGAAACAGCATCGGAATCAGATCATGCAACGTCACCATGCACTTCAATGCGCCGCCGCCATCGCGCCGGAAAGCCGGCAATGGAATCATGTAATTGGTGGAATGAAAAACATCAAGTTCCAGACGGCGCAACAACCTTGGCAGCAGCAATTGATTGAGTGGCGTAAAAATACCCCAGGGCAGCAATTCAGCCCTGAAATTGTCCGCAGCAGCAAAACCCGTCAAATCCGCCTCGCGCTCCATAACCCGCCGATCATCGAAAAAAAGGCAATATTCGTTTTCCCGGTCGAGTCCGCTTAACTCCCTGATCAATTCTCGGGTATAAACACCGATCCCCGATATATCTTCAAATATCCAGCGCGCGTCTATGCCGATTTTCATGCTTGCGTCCCGTGATAAACCCGTAGAGTTGCGCGGGCGGCCGCCTCCCAATTGTAACGCGCCGCCCATTGGCGTCCCCGCTCCGCCCACTGCCGCCGGAGCGAGTCATCCCGCAACCAATCCCGCACCGCCGCGGTCCAGGCTGCCGCTGACCAGTCGTGCAGCACCAGCGCGCCCTCCCCCAGCACCTCCGGCAACGACCCGCCGGCGGAACTGATGACCGGCGTGCCGCAGGCCATGGCCTCCAGGGGGGGAAAGCCGAACCCCTCGTAAAACGAAGGGAAAACAAACAATTCCGCGCCGGCATACAGCAACGGCAACTCGCCGTCAGCCACATCCTCCAGTACACGCACCCGGCCCGCCAACGGCGAACGGCGGATTCTGTCCAGCAGTGGCGCATATTTCCAACCACGACGGCCGGCCAACACCAACTCGCCCTCAAATTCCGGGAGGTTTTCAAAAACATCCAGCAACATGGCGAAATTCTTGCGCGGCTCCAATGTGCCGACCGTCAACAGATACGGACCATCCAAACCGCGGCGACTGCGCCAATCCGCCAGGGCGGCGGAAGATGGCGGCGTGAATTCGGACCCAATGCCAGGATGAACGCAATGCAGTTTGCCGCCGGCTTCCGGCAGCAGCGCGGCAATTTCCGCCACACAAAACTCCGAATCGGTGATGATCGCCGCAGCGCGGCGTACTGTATCTGAAAGGCAAGCCCGCAAGTAAACCAGATTGCGCTCCTCGGTAAATTCCGGATGACGCAGAAAACTGACATCGTGAATGGTCACCACGGCCCGTCCCCCCGTCAACGGCGGCACAATAAAATTGGGAAAATGATAAAGGTCAGCGCGGCCGGCCAACCATTCAAAAGGCGGCCAGCCGCAGCGTTTCCATAACTGCTGCACAATACGGCCTGGCACCCAGCGCAGGGCGCGGCAGCGCGCGCCGGGCGCATCGAATCCCAGTCCGCGGCGGCGGAAATCGAAGTAAAACAACCATAATTCATCCTGGTCGGCTAGCCGCGCCAATTGCTCCACCAGCATCCTGGTGTAGCGCCCCACCCCCGCACCCTGGGCCACGGCCGCCTGCACATCCACAC
>JAIVGW010000314.1 GCA_020201415.1 Lentisphaerota bacterium | reverse complement strand
CCGCGGCGTTGATGTCGCGCCCGCAATCGACCAGGCCGGCGGCTTGCGCCAGTGCCGTACGCTCGGGGTGCGCCCGCAGCTCCAGTCGGGCCTGGGGATAGGCCTGCCTCAAGGACATCAGCGCCGGCATGGTCAGGATGAAATCTCCCAAGGCGCCTGCCCGCAGCACCAGAATGGAGCATGGCGGGTTCAACGGTAGATCAGCAATCCCAGAAGCACCAGCAGCAGGGCCAGCAGAACGCCCGCAGCGCCGACCAGCCGGCAGCGGCCGGAAGACGTCAGGTGGCGTTCGACTACCTGGCGGAAAAGGTAGGGGCTCCATACCAGGGCAATCCCCTGCAGCACCATGATGTACGCCAGCACCGTCATGACCAACCGTGCCGCGCCATCATTCATGAAAGCTGCGTCGAGAATCGGCAGCGGCGCAATCAGGAGTATGCCGCCCAGGGCCCGGACGGCCAGCAGCTCGTCCATGAACAGAATGATCAACAACCAGCCTGCCAGCGCCAGTAGCCACGACAGGGTGTGATGGTCTTCAACCCAGTTGATGCCGGCATGCATGACGATCCAGGTGATCCAGAACATGGCGATGGTGGCCAGAATACGGCCGGCCCACAAGCTGCGGGGGAAAGCCCGCAGGCCCCGCATTACAGGTTGCGGCAGCAGCACGAGGGGCAGAAATATCGTTCCCAGAATCAGGCCGGTCAAAACTGCTATCGGTGACAAGTTCATGATTTTTCCTTCCCACTGTTCCGGTCTGCGTCCGGATCGACCCGGGCTTGCGGCCCGTAAAGTGCCTGAGCCGTCGCCGAGTCAATCGGTACGGTAATCAGATCGCCGCGTTGAATGTGCTCCCGCGGACTGAACACCACAATTTTATTGGTGCGCGTACGGCCCGACCAGCGTGCGGCGTTACGCCGGCTGGGGCCGGTAACCAGCACTTCGAGGGTGCGTCCGACCAGGCACCGGTTGCTTTCCAGGCTGTGTCGATTCTGGGCCGTCAGCAGCAATTGGTTGCGCTGCATTTTTTCCTCATCGGGCACATCATCCGGCCATGCCGCCGCCGGAGTATCCGGGCGGGGATTATACTTGAAAATGAAGGCGTTATCAAATTGCATTTCAGCCATGAAATCGGCGGTCATGGCGAAATCCCCGGCCGTTTCGCCGGGGAACCCGACAATGATGTCGGTGGTGATCGCAATATCCGGCAGTGCCTCGCGCAACCGCCTTACGGCCTGGCGGTATTCCTTGCTGGTATAGCCGCGCCGCATCAGTTTGAGAATCCGGTCGCTGCCCGATTGAAGCGGCAGGTGCAGGTGTTCGCAGACCGGAGGCAGTTCGGCCATGGCGCGCGCCAGTTCCGCCGTGCAGCCTGAGGGGTGTCCGGAAGTAAAACGCAGGCGTGCTGTCCGGGGCAGGGCGCTGAGCGCTTCCAAAAGCCGCGGCAGCGGTTCATGAAAGCCCCGCGGGGAATGATGGTCCAAGGGCCAGACCGGGTTGCTGCGTCCGTAGGACATGACGCTCTGGCCCAACAGGGTGATATCGCGCACACCGCTTGCCAGCAGGCCACGGGCTTCCTCTATGATTTCGGCGGCCGTCCGGCTGAATTCCGGCCCGCGCACCCGGGGTACGATGCAATAGGAACAACGGCGGTTGCAGCCGTAAAGAATGTTGATGAAGGCCGCGATCTTGCCGCCGGTATGTGGTTGGTGGCGGCTTTCCGGCCGGCATTCATCAATCTCCAGGCAGGGGCCTTCGCCGCAGCGCACGCGCTGCAGGACTTCGGGCAACCGGGTGATGTGTTGGGGCCCGAGGGCGAAATCCAAGCCTGGCAGAGTGCGCCACAGATCCTGTTGCATGCGCTGTACCATGCAGCCGACCACGCCGACAATCAAGTCCGGTTTTTGGCGCCTGGAGGCCAGCAAAAGCCCGAGTTTGCCAAGAGCCTTGTCCTCGGCTTTGGCGCGCACACTGCAGGTGTTGACGATGATCAGGTCGGCGTCCTGCTCATTATCCGCTTGTTGATGGCCCTGTTCCAGCAGCAGGCCTGCCGCCAGCTCGCTGTCGCGCTCATTCATCTGGCAGCCGTAGGTATGAATATGAAATATCAGTTTTCCGGACATGTCGCTACAAGATACACGTCACGGCGCGCATGTCCAGCGGAAAGGTCAAGGGTGGTCATCTTCCTGTGTGCTGAACAGGGTAAAGAGATCGCGGGGCAGATAGGTCATTTTCCATTGCGGGTTCTCCAGCGTGCCGGTAAGATGAAATTCCAGGATCTTGCTGACGGGGAAAGTGGCCAAGCGCATGATGGTTGCGGCCAGGGTGTGTTGTCGCAGCATGGTGATCTGGACCCGGAAATCCAGCCGGCCGTCCATCAGACAGTGTCCGCTGGCCCGCAGGCTCAGGACGTCGCCTTCGATCCGAATTGCATCCGAACTGATCCGTCCATCCTTTACGGTAAAATCGGCCTGCAGATCTGTCTGACGCATGATGAGCCCCATTCCCGGCAGCAGCCGCGCCAGCATGTCCGAAAGACCGCCGAAAAGCGGTATCTGGAAAATGCGTCCGTCACTGATGGTGATACGGCCCCGGCCAATGGTGCCCAAGTCCGCCTGCTGGTCTACGGGGCCGGCAAGTTGCATTTGCAATCGCATCCGGCCGCGATAGGTTTCCGGCCGGCGGGCGTCGCAGGCCCGCATGAGTTCTTGAAAATCCACCTCGGCGAACTGGGCCTGCGCCTCGTAAAAATATTCCGGGGAAGAGTCCTGCCGGTGTAAGATTACTTCACCGTTAAAGTGGCCGCCGAAAATATCACCGGTGATGTCGGTCAATTCGATGTTTTCATCAGTTACCTGCAGATTCATCCTGCAGAAGTCAGCTATCAGAAAATGCCAGCCGGCTTGTCGGCATTCCATCGACAATTCCACCGCATCGCCGATCTGGCCGCTGAAACCCACCACACCGGCAGCGCGGGCCTGCGCCGGGCCGTTAAAGGTGAAGGGCGCCACGGCTCTGGCCACCACCGGGTGGATCATCTGCGCCACGGCGTGGGGGTCGGATCCGGACAAGGCGTTAAACCCGACAAATTTCCGCATGAAATCCAGCAGCAGCCTGCCCTGTAACACGCCGTCCCGGCGGGTGACGATCATGGGGTGGAAATCCAGCACGGCGTTGGTGGCGCAGAATCCGGCTGTGAAGGCGGTTTCCACGGCCGCTACCGGCACCTGTTCGTAGAGCAGATCATCGGCGCCGGCCGTGCCGGCCAGCCACAGGCCGGGCCGGTTACGCAGTCGGCCGTGGAATGTTCCGTTGACAAAAGGCGGCCGGTCGGGAAAGTCGAAATCCGCCAGAGCGGCAGCCAGGTGGTTGAATTCCAGGTTCCGAAGAAGCGGCAGGAAAGTGGCGGGGGCCATATCTGTCCGGATTTCACCATTGATTGTGTCACGGCTGAAATTGTAGGCGGCGTGCATAAGGATACTGCCCATCTGCGGTCCTTCACCGCAGATGGCCCGGGCGTCATGCACGATCAGTGCGTCAGGGGTAACGGCAAAATGGGTGCTGAAATCACGCACCGGCAAATCCATGCTCTCGGCTTCCCGCACCGCCAGTTCCCCATGCAAGCGGGATTGACGCAGCCGCAGTCGGGCCTGTAGTCCGGCAATCCGGTAGTCGGCGGTTCGGGCTTCCGGCACCTCCATGCGAAAATCGAGGGTATTACTGGCCGGCCGGCCCGGATACAAGTCGAATTCAGTCTGGATATATGGTGCCCGGGTGAAGGTCATGGTTTGATAGTGTTGAAACAGACGGTCAATAATTTCAAAAGGCGGTTGTGCCGCAATGGCTTCAGGCGCGACCTCGGGAGTCTCCGTCGTGGCCCCGGCCCGCGGCGCGCCCGGCGCAGCCGGCAGGTGGATACG
>JAIVGW010000313.1 GCA_020201415.1 Lentisphaerota bacterium | reverse complement strand
AGCCTTGTCGCGAGCTTTGTCGATTCCGGTGCCGTCGGGGAGTCCGACAAAGCTTGCGACAAAGCTCGCGACAAAGAAATGATAAGTTTCACCCCTGCATCATCCGGGGCGCGCCCCGGGGCCCTTACTTGCCTGCATCTTTACAATGCACCGCAGCGTAATTGATCCGGGTGCTTGCCGCAAGCCAATTACCCGGGCCTTGTTTTTCAGCCTCCTCTAAAAAATATGTGGACCGCACTGTCTGGGGTTCTTGCAAAACTCTTGCGGTAGGGACGGCTCTCCGAGCCGTCCGCTTGCAGCGGGTAGGGACGGCTCTCCGAGCAGTCCGCGGACGTTTCGGAGAAACGTCCCTACCAGTAATCGGGAAGGCGAGAGGTTTTGCAAGAGGCTCGCCTGTATAATGGAGAGAAAAAGAGGTTTTCCGCCGCGGGCGGATCTGCCTGTGGCACGACACATCACCATCCGTTTCAGCCCCTGTTTGAGAGTCGGAACATTAGTGGCAGGCTTAGTTGATTTTGGACTGCGGCGGCTTGACGCCGCTTTACACTTGCGGCACGCTGGCTATAGTGAAGGAATTTGGATCCTTTGATTCGTTTCTCTGGAGATACGTTGACGGCATTCCTGTCCAGAACAAATGGAAGGCCATGTATGAAATAGCTCCGACGACGGAACAATCGGACGCGATTAGCAAAGATCTAAAGCGAAGAGGATTCAATTTTGTGGGTTCAACCATTTGCGATGCATTCATGGAGGCCGGCGGCATGGTGAATGATCATACGAAAGATTACTTTCGTCATAAAGAGATCAAGACGTTTGCCCGACCAGACAAATCCAGCGTACGCGCTAAAGCGCGCCGCTGAACCGGGGCGCTCTGCTTAAAAGATAATTGACGACCACCGTCAGCGGAGGTAGTATCCCAGTATGACCACAGTAGAAAAGGTGCGTAGCGAAGTGATGACATTGTCTGCCAGTGAACGGGCTAGTTTGGCTCACGAACTAATCCTGAGTCTCGACGATGCCAGCGACTACGATCTGGGCCCGACCCAGGAGGGCGAGATTCAGCGTCGGCTCAAGATGGTGCGAGAGGGCACGGCCTCGGGCCGCCCGGCAGCCGAAGTATTCGCCGATATCAGGGCCAGGTATTCATGACCGAAGTTGCGATCCTCCATGAAGCTGAAGTCGAGCTTTGGGAGGCTGTGGCGTACTACGAGGAAAGATCCCCCGGCCTCGGACTCGATTTCGAGACCGAAATCGAACGGTCTCTTGGAGCCGTCGCCGAACACCCGGAACGCTGGCCGCAGCGTGCTGACGGAACCCGCAGATACCTTGCTCACCGTTTTCCGTACCTCGTGATCTATGCATACGAAGACGACCACGTCTGGGTTCTCGCAATCGCACACTGCAAAAAACGCCCGAGATACTGGCGAAGCAGAATCAGGAATCATTCAAGCCCGGATGGCAGTCCGTAAAACAGGGCCGGGCGGCCACCGTAATTTCATGGTTTTGATTTTTGGAAGAGATGTTATACTGTGGCTATGCAAACGGAAATTGGTTGGCAGGTGGATACCGCGGTGGAGTGTGGAAATGTGGCGGCGGTACGCGTTGTGGCCGGCGCCAATCCGGAGGTGCGCTTCTCGCCGGCGCCGCGAGGTGTGTCGCCGCTGTGGTTCAGCTTCCGGATTAAGGCGCAACCCGGAGCAGAACATGATGCCGCTTCGGGTAAGTTGCGGCTTGTGCTGGAACATTATGATACTTTGGCCGGCGCGGAGACACCCCATGAATGTTGTCCGGTGTTTCGTCCGGCCGGGCAGTGGTGGATGCATCTGCCGGCCGCTCGACCGGAGCAGACCCAGGACGGACGCATGGATGCGACATGGACGCTCAACTGTGCCGTTGAGTATATGGATGTGGCGCTGGGGTTCCCGTATACAGATCAGGATCTGCATCAATTTGTTGACAAAAGCCGTGCCGCCTGGCAGTTGGATTGTATCGGGGTGTCGGCCGGTGGGCGTGAATTATTGCGACTGTCCAATGCTTACGCTGCCGGGGGCAAGTTCACCGGCGGCTTGTACCTGCTGGCGCGCCAGCGCGGGTGTGATATGCCCGCGGCCTGGGTGCTCGACGGCATGCTACAGCGTCTGGCCTCCGCCAAAAACAATCCGTTCATGATATGGGCGGTGCCGCTGGCTGATCCTGATGCGGTCCAGGCCGGCGCCTGGTTTTCAGCGCCGGACATGACCGGCGACTGGGGGTTAATTCAACATCACGAGGTGGCGCTGCTGTTGCGCGATCTGGCCCGCTGGCGTGCTGCCTGCCGTCCGGCTCTGGTCATCAATCTGCAGGCGGCGCCTTTGCGGGAACGCGCCGGGATATACTGCGAACTGCCGGATGCGAAAATCCAACCGGAGATGCAGGCCCAAGCCCTTAAATGGGCGCATGTCATGCAGCATAAGCTGGGAGCGGAATTCGCCGCGGATCCGTTTGTCAGGGAAGACACGATGTCGAACGGACGGCTGCCCATGGCTATGGCCGCCGAAGGCATTTGTGCCATGACTCTGCATGTTCCGTGGGCCGCGGCTGGAACGACGATCTTTTCCCAAAAGAAATATCGTGAAGTCGGGCGCCGGCTGGCGGATGCTCTGATTGAAAAACGTCATTGATCGAACAAGAGTGCGGAAGAGAAGGTATGGCTGTCTGGTTGATCACGCAGAAGAAACAATGTTGCTTATTTGAATTTGAAGGACTGACCCCTAATGAATGGATTTGAACGGTATTGTGCGGTGTTGCGCGGGGAGCGGGCTGATCAGGTGCCACGTACGCCGATCCTGATGCAGTTCGCCGCTGAGTATTGCGGCGCGGATTATGCCGCTTTTGCCGCCGATTACCAGACCCTGGTAGAGGCCAATCTGGTGTGCGCCATGGACTTTGATTTCGACCAGGTCAGTTGTATATCCGATCCCTACCGCGAGACCCAGGGGTTTGGCGCGGAAATTGAATATATGCCGGATGGTCCGCCGCGCAGTACTCATCCCTTGCAGGAAAACCGTAATTTTGCCAAATTGCTGCGGCCGGATCCACTGCGCTCCGAGCGCATGCTGGATCGTGTCAAGGCCGTGGAAGAATTTAAAAAACAGGCGGGCGGACAGTATTCCATTCTGGGCTGGGTGGAAGGCCCGGCGGCCGAGGCGGCTGATTTGCGTGATGTGACGAATTTCATGATGGATCTGATGGACGATGAGGCCTATGCTGGCGATTTGATGGATTTATGCCTTGCGACCGCCATCGACTTCGCACGGGTCCAGGTGGCGGCCGGCGCCGATACCATCGGGATCGGCGATGCCGTTGCCAGCCAGATGTCGCCGGGTATCTATGAAAAATTGATTCAACCGCGCGAAAAACAGTTGGTAAATGCGATTCAGGATATGGGCGCCTGGGCCAAATTGCACATCTGCGGCAATATCACCCATCTGCTGCCGGCTATTGCCGATCTGCAAGTTGATGTTCTGGATCTTGACCATATGGTGGATCTGGCGGAGGCGCGACGGGTGGTCGGACCGCGGGTGACCCTGGCCGGCAATGTGGATCCGGTGGCGGTGGTCCGCAACGGCACACCGGCCGTCATCCGCGAGGCGGTGCAAAGGGCGCATGCGGCGGCCGGCAACCCCTTCCTGGTGAATGCCGGCTGCGAGATTCCTTCCGGGACGCCCGTGGTCAATCTCAAGGCCTTGTGCGCGCCGCTGGCCGTCTGAAATGCCCGTGGATCAGTCCGAGTCATTGATCTGTTTGACGCGTTCGCGCAGTTCGCGGAATTCCTTTTTGAATTGCGTGATGGCCTTGCGCTGATCGATGGTGTCCGGATCGCTCCGCAGCAGCTGGATGCCTTCCTGCTCGCGCTCCTGCAACTGCATGCGCTTGTCGTGC
>JAIVGW010000081.1:1099-5027 GCA_020201415.1 Lentisphaerota bacterium | reverse complement strand
TAACAACTCCCGTTGCTCGACTTGTGTCACCTGCACCAGCGCCACAGGCTTTGGCTTTGCCGCCTCTTCGGCCTTTTTCCCGCAGCCAGCCAAAAACAGCACAGCAAGGAGTAAAACCATTCCATTTTTCCAGTATTCCATCATTCCACTCTTCCGTTTCTTCATCGCCATTCCTTTCCGATTGCAAGATCACGTTCGGCGATGGCCGTGTTCAGATCGGCTAGGGCGCGGTAGGTGCTTGTCTGGTTTAGGAGCAAGGCCGCCTGGGCGTCAAGCACGTCCACGATGGCTCCCTTGCCGAGATCGTATTTCTCGCGCTCGATGCGCAAGCTCTCTTCCGCCTGTATGACTGCCGCCTGTGCCACATCCACGCGCTGACGGGCCGCGGAAAGATTCAGCAGCGCCGTTTCGACTTCGCGCCGTATGCGCAGACGCAGACTGCGCTCCCGCTGCCGGGCCGCTTTCAGAATAGCTTCGGCTTCGCGCACCTTCGCGCTCAGGCGTCCGCCCTCGAAAAGCGGGAATTCCACGACGATCCCGACCCGCCCGATGGCTTCGGCGTCGTCCGTGCCGTCCGGCTGCTCGGCCGGATCCACGGCTTGGCGATAGCCATACGAGCCGCTGAGGGAAACGGACGGCAGACGATCACCGCGTGCCGCGCGCCGCGCCATTTCCGCTGCGCTAGCTTCCTGCTGCACGGCGCGGTAGTCCGTGCGCTGCTCCAGGGCTGCCGCAATGCAGTCGGCCGCGTCCGGGCAGATAACGGGTTCGTCCAGTTCAAGTTTGCCATCGAGCTGGGGTAGGGGCTGCGCCTCCAGTCCCAGCAGATTGGCCAATGCGCGTTCCTGGATGGCCAGTGCGTTGCGCGTCTCGATCAGGCGCTGCTCCAGTTCCGCCCGCCGGACGTCCGTGCGCAGGGCATCCACCCGCGCCGCCTTCTGTGCGGCGACCAGTTCGTTGACGCGTTTGAGATGTTCGTCCATCGCCTTTACGGAGAATTCGACTGATTCAATCACATGCCGCTGTGCCAGAATGGTGTGATAAAGCGAACCGACATTGAAAATCAGCTCATCACGGCTGCGGGCCAGACGGCCCTCCGCCGATTGCGCCAGCAGATCCGTCCCGCGAATCTCGGATGTGAGCTGTCCGCCAGTATAAAGGGGAAGTTTAAGCGTCAAGGCACCCTCGATAAAGTCGCTGGCGAAGACCCCCGGCTCGCCATTATAGCGTGCGCCCAGCAACCGTGTGTCCTCGGAATACGCCTGGTAGCCGCCCAAGAGTCCCAGCGCGGGCCAGCGTCGCCCTGCCGCCGCCGCCGCCCGTTCGCGGGCCGCCTGGGTCAGGGCCTCCTGCGCCGCGAGGTCAGGGTTATCCGCGAGCGCCTGCGTAATCGCCGAATCCAGATCCAGCGCCGCTGGCGCGGAATCCTCCGCGATCACGTACCCCGGCGCGATCAGCAGACCAGCCAGCAGGATTGTAGTAAGCGACCAGTTGAGATTCTTCTCGCCAAGCCGCCAAGAACGCAAAGGATTAATTTGCTGTTGATAATTATTCAAATTTAGTTCCTTCTTGGCGTTCTTTGCGCCTTTGCGAGAGCCTCTTTGCCTACCGCCCCATCACGATGCCGAAGCCGATGCCCGATATTGTCGCCATCGCCACCACCAGGCCGATGAAGGTGAGGGTCTTCTTCGGGCCTAGAATTGAATTGATCACCAGCATGTTGGGCAGGGACAAGGCCGGGCCGGCCAGCAGCAGGGCCAGCGCCGGACCCTGGCCCATGCCGCTGTCCAGCAGTCCGCGCAGGATCGGCACTTCCGTCAAAGTGGCGAAATACATCAGGGCGCCGGCAACTGAGGCAAAGAAATTGGTCCAGACCGGCCAGATCAATCCCAGCCAGCCGGGAATGGCGGCGCCATCCCCGCGGATGAGGGCGATGATCGTTGTCGGTGAATCGCCGACCAGCGCCTGGATCCAGATGTTGGGGATGATGCCGGCGTCATCGCTTTCCGGGCTGCCCAAGAAGAAGCCCGCCGCCAGTACGCCCATAAACAGCAGCGGCATGATCTGCTTGGCGAACCCCCAGGTCTGATCGCGCCAGTCCTTGAGTTCCGGGCCGCAGATGGAGGTCAGTACCGCCAAACCGGCCGCCCCGGCCGCAAAGGCCGCCACCGGATAGCCGGGAAACGCGAGGGCCAGCACCAGCGCCGGTACGGCCGACAGGATGATCCATCCCAGCCGCACCTTGAAAAACCGCCACAGGCAAGCGCCGAACAGGAGCGCGAAGATTGTGGTCATGATCCACTTGGCCCGGAATATGGCGAACCAGACACCGCTATTTTCCAATGGCGCGCCCCAGTTGGCGAAAACCAGAATGCCCACCATCGACAGGAAATACAATGCCACCTGCCACAGCGGACGTTCCTTTTCCTCGTCCTCGCCCAGGAACACCTCCTGCACCTGCGCCGCCTTGGCGCGTTCCTCCTTCAGGAAGATCAGGTGCATCAGCAGGCCGATCACCACGCTGAAGATGATCGCGCCCAGCGCCCGTGCCAGGCCGAGTTGCCAGCCCAGTACGCGGGCGGTCAGCACAATCGCCAGCACATTGATCGCCGGGCCGGAATACAGGAAGGCCACCGCCGGGCCGAGTCCCGCCCCGCGCATGTAGATGCCGCCGAAAAGCGGGAGGACCGTGCAGGAGCAGACCGCCAGGATGGTGCCGGAAACCGAGGCCACGGAGTAGGACAGCCATTTTTTTGCCTTTGGCCCGAAATATTTCATCACCGCATTCTGGCTGACGAACACGCCAATGGCGCCGGCGATGAAGAAGGCCGGGATCAGGCACAGCAGCACGTGTTCGCGCGCATACCATTTCGCCAGCTTGAACGCTTCGATCAGGGCGCCTTGAAACCGCATGGCTTCAATCGGCAGGTAATACAACACGGCGAAGAGGATGGCCAGCCATCCCAGTATTTTTAATTCATTGCGGCTGTTTTCTTGCATGATTCAGGTCCCTATAATTAGATCGCTGCGGCGTGTGTTTTCAGTCTGGATCAATTCCATAGTGCAGTCGAATATCTTCAGAATACATGGCGTTGCCAGTCTCAGATAGGTGCGGGCGCCCTCGCGCCGTTCACGGACGATGCCCACGTTTTTCAAGGCGGCCACATGGCGCGAGAGGGTGGACTTGTTCATGTGAAACAGCGGCTGAAATTCGCAGATGCAGCGCTCGCCCTCATTCAATATCTCGATGATTTTCAGACGCGCCGGGCTGGCCAGCGCCTTCATCACCGCCGCGCGCGCTTGTAATTCTTCCGTATGCATGCCGACTAATTTACCGCATTGTTGCACAACATTGCAACAATATTTTTATTTTTTTTGTACTTTTCTTGAAATTGTCGCATGAGGCAATTTCACAACTGACGTTTTGAAAGCAACTCAATCGGTATGGGGGGGGATTAATGATCCAGCAGGGGGTTCCAGACACGAGCGAGTCCGGCGTCCTTGAAATCCTTGATGTTGCAGGTGGCGAATTCCCGGACCTGGTGGGCGCGCAGCGTTGCAGCCAGGCGTATATCAAAAATCTTTCGATAAGCGCAGTTCGGGGTGGCCGCCCATTTCCAAACCTGCTCCATCATGTGTCCGTCCTGTACGGCATCAACAATGCGCCAGGCGGGATTTCGGCGGAACTTCTGAATGACGGCTACGGCGGTCGCCGCGGAAAGGGGCTTTTTACAGACGGTTGGATTGCGCAGGAGGCAGTACAACTCTATCAATACCTGTTCGCAAAGCAGGAACTGCTGATCCTGTTTGTGCCGGGACAGAAATTCGCGCGCCGGCGCATGAACGGATGACGTTGCATCGCAGGCATGGAAGAGAATGTTTGTATCGCAGGAAATCATGGCTTCTTATTTGCCTTGTAAGCGGCGGG
>JAIVGW010000081.1:0-976 GCA_020201415.1 Lentisphaerota bacterium | reverse complement strand
GTTGTATTTGTGTCCTTTGCATGATGTAAGAATAGCGTGATAAATAATTGATGTCAAGCGAATGTTTCCATTGTCAGCAGTAGATCATCTTTTTCGTCATTCCGCCGTCAACCACGAAGTTCTGGCCGGTGACGAATCCGGTCCGGTCGGAACACAGGTAGTCGGCCATCGCGGCCACGTCTTCCGGCCGTCCTACCCGGCCGACGGGGTGCTGCGCCTGGTCCTGTTCAGTGAGGCTGGTCTTGCGACCGTCATGTTGCCAGTCATCGGTGACGATCCAGCCCGGGCTGATGCAGTTGACCCGGACCGGGGCCAGGCTCATGGCCAGGGCATGCGTCAATCCCACCAGCCCGGCCTTGGAGGCGCTGTAGGCTTCCGTATGCGGTTCGCTCATGCCGGCGCGCGTGGAGGCGATCAACAGGATGGCCCCGCGCCGGGCCCGCAGTTCGGCGGCTGCGTGCTTGGCGCAGAGGAAAGCGCCGGAGAGATTGGTGTCGATTACCCGGCGCCAGTCGGCATAAGCCAGTTGCTCCACGGGGCCGCCGGCGGAAATGGCTGCGTTGTGAATCAGGACGTCCAGCCGTCCGAAAGCCTTTAAGGTTTGTTGTATTGCAGATCTTACGCCCGGCTCATCCGCGACATCGGCTTTCACAAAAAGGCAACGCGGACTGTTTTCGAGCCGCTGCAGGGCCGGTGTTTTGAGGGTGGCATCGGCCTCCAGCAGGGCGATGTTGGCCCCGGCATCCAGGAAATGCCGGGCCAGGCACAGGCCGATGCCCCGCCCCGCGCCGGTGATCAGGACGGTTCGCTCCGCGCATTGATTCCGGTTGTTCATTTCGTAACCTCTTGATGCATGCCACGCCCGGCTGGACAATTCCCTGGCGCCCGCTCTGTAAGATGAATTTACGGGTAAGTTTATCAGTTGAAAACAAAGGGTCAAGCCTGACAGCATCACCGTAACGGGCAAGAACATATT
>JAIVGW010000080.1 GCA_020201415.1 Lentisphaerota bacterium | reverse complement strand
ATCCAGAGCAACCCCGACAGCGGATCGCTGAAGGTGGTCATCACATTCTAATAAAATAAACTGAACCTCAACAAACGGGAGCGGAACAGATCAATGACAAACGGCATATTGAAAGATAAACGCGTGGTAATCACCGGCGCCAGCCAGGGTCTGGGCGAAGCGCTGGTACGACGGTTCCTGGGCGAAGGCGCACGCGTCCTGGCAGGCGATATCCAGGATGAAGCCCTGCGTAAAACAGCCGAAGGTATGGCGTCAGAGGCGGGCACAAGACTGCGTATCGTCAAATGCGACGTCACCAACGAGGATGATGTTGCCCAAATGGTCGGGAGCGCCGTGGCGGACTGGGGCGGACTGGACATTTTCGTCGCCAATGCGGGTATCCTGATGGCCGAGTCCATCATTGAATTTGATGCGGCCAAATGGCGCAAGGTGATCGACGTCAACCTGGTCGGCCAGATGCTCTGCATGAAACACTCCCTGCGCGTCATGCAGCAGGCCGGCTCAGGCTCTTTCATCCAGATCAATTCCAAGTCCGGGAAAAAGGGCTCGTTTAAAAACTCCGCCTACGCCGCGTCTAAATTCGGCGGCATCGGCCTGGTCCAGAGTGCGGCATTGGAAATGGCGGCCAGCGGAGTGCGGGTCAACGCCGTCTGCCCTGGCAATCTGCTCGATTCACCACTGTGGGTCAACAGCCTGTTCAAGCAATATGCCCGCAACCAGGGAGTCAGTGAAGAGGAAATCCGCCAGCGTTATATCGACCAAGTGCCGATGAAACGGTCCTGCCGCTACGAGGATGTCTGTAACGTGGTGGTCTTCCTGGCATCCGACCTGGCGGGCTACATGACCGGTCAGGCCATCAATGTTACGGGCGGACAGGAAATGCGCTAGATTAAGCTGGGATTTTAAAAATGCTGGGATTTAAGACTAGATCAAGCTGGGATTTTGATAATGCCGGGATTTAAAGATAGATCAAGATGGGGTTTTGATAATGCTGAGATTTTAAACTAGGCTGAGAGTTTTTGATAGTCCAGCCGGTTGGTCCGGTTACCCGCGCGAATATCTTTGGAGGATATATGCAGACTCAATGGCGGTTCATGGCGGTGGATCTGGGGGCTTCCGGGGGAAAATGTTTCGCGGGCGAGTTGTTGGACGGTGAATTCTCCTTACGTGAATTGCACCGGTTCGATCATGAATGCGTCAGCTTCGCCATATCCGACCGGGAAGGCACAGCCACCGAGCGCATGTATTGGGATGACACCCTGATTTACGCCAATATTCTACAGGGCCTGCAGGCGGCCCGGCGCGAGATCGGACCGCGGCTGGACGGCATCGGGATTGATACCTGGGGCGCGGACGGCGCGCTGATCAGCGCTGATGGTGATATGCTGGGCAAGGTCTATGCCTACCGCGATCATCGCCTGGACCGGATGTCCGACCGGGTGCGCGACCGCCTGCCGGCCGAGCGCATCTACGGCATCACCGGCATTCATTTTCAACCGTTCAACGTCAGCAATCAGTTGCTCTGGTTGACTGAAAACCGGCCGCAACTCTTGAAGCTCGTCCACCGTTTTCTGCCGGCGCCGACCCTGTTTTATTATTTTCTGGGCGGCATCACGGTGGTGGATTCCACCTGGGCCAGCGTCACGCAGCTGATGGATGCCCACACCAGACACTGGAGCGCAGAAATCCTGGCGGCCCTGGATATTCCGGCGGCGATCATGCCGGAAATCGTACCGCCCGGCACCCGGGTCGGGCAATTAAACCAACTGATTACCGAACGCGTCGGGCTGGATTCCCCGCCCGATCTGCTGACGGTCGGCGGACATGACACCGCCAGCGCCTTCGCCGCCGCGCCGGTCCGCGATCCCCTGCGCGCACTGATCATCAGTTCCGGCACCTGGTCGCTGGTGGGACGCCTGGTGCCCGAACCGGTCACCACTCCGGCCGCCATGGCCGCCAACCTGAGCAACGAGGGCGGGATCGGCAATGTGCGGCTGCTGAAGAACTGCATGGGCGGCTGGCTGGCACACGAGTTGCGGCGGATCTGGCGCGCGCAGGACGGCCAGGAAATGGCCTGGGACGAAATGTACCGCCAGGCACAGGCCGCGCCGGCCTTCACGGCCCTGATCGATCCGGACGACCAATCCTTTTATAATCCGGCGGACATGGAACAGGCCTTGCTGGAATACTGCCGGCGCACCGGACAGACCGCGCCACAGGGGCGTGGCGGTCTGTTACGCATGGTTTACGAGAGCCTGGCCTTGAAATACCGTCGGATCAGCGCCGATCTGGCGGAGAGCTGCGGGGAGCCCCCGGCAACAGTCCACATTGTCGGCGGCGGCGCGCGCAATGAGATGTTGAACCAATTCACCGCCAATGCGCTTAACCTGCCGGTGGAAGCCGGCCCGATCGAGGCCACCGCCATCGGCAATCTGATGGTTCAGGCCGTGGGCGCTGGCGCTGTCCAGGATCTGTCACAAATTATTCCCGCCGTGCGCCAGGCCTTCCCTGTGGTCGTGTGCCGGCCCCAGCCGGATCAAATTGCGGCCTGGCAAGCAGCCTACGACCGTTTCCAGACCATTTGCGGTTGAGTCACGCGCCAAGTATGCCGCTGGATACGACGCGCGGGGGTAGAGCCAGGAATGCGTTTTTTTTATTATCCGACCAGGGAAAAGTTTTTTTCTGGAGCCAGCCACGAAACATAAAATATAACACGAGTTACTTTCAAAAGTACGGACAGGTTGCGACGACGCGCAACCCTCCAGTGAAAAAATAGTCGGTTTTATTGATATTTGGAGGGTTGCGCGTCGTCGCAACCTGTCTTGCATAGACTTTTGAAACCAGATCACACGTAAAACTTTTCCGTTTCAACGCGTTTCATCCCCGCAGGCCAGCACCTGGGCCGTAATATCCACATTGACCAACCGGCTCCAGTCATCCATCAGGCGTTTGAACACCGGCCCGGGGACGCCGCGACCGATGGTCTGGTGATTGATTCTGGTCACCGGCGCCAGGCAGCAGGTGGTGCCGACCAGCATGGCCTCATCGGCGGCCAGCACGTCCTCCACCCATAGATCCCGCTCGCTGAGCGATATTTTCAAGTCGCGGCAAATTTCCGTCAGCACCGTCAGACTGACACCCCAAAGCACATTCTCCCGACAGGGCGTAAAGATGCAGCCGTCCCGTACCAGCGCGAAATTGGCGCGCGACGTTTCCGTGATGCGCCCTTCCAGGTCAAGGCACAGCGCCATGGCCCGCGGATCCGCGGCATGGGCTTCCCGTTCCGCCATCCACCAATGCATCCGGCTGCGGCACTTGATGGCGGGATCCAGGCATTGCGGCGGCAGGTGCCGGGTGGCGGGAGTTACCACATGCGCCCCTTGCCGCATGGCCTGACGCCACATCTGCAGCGGCAGGGGGAAAGTATGCACACACAAAGTCGCCGCTCCCGCGGCGGACAGCGGATGCCCGGCATAGGTGGCCAGACCGCCCGGCGAAGCAAACATGATCAGGGCCAGTTCGGCGCCGCCATCGGCCAGCGGGGCATTATGCCGGACAAGCTGCCAACAGACGGCTTCCAGTTCAGCCTTGGACAAAGGCAGTGCGATACCCACGGCATCACAGCCCCGGCAAAATCTCGTCAAATGATCCTGCAGGCGAAAAAGGCGTTGACGAAACGTACGCACGAAGTCAGTGACGGTGGCGCCCATGACTATCGCCCGCCGGCTCGCGCGCCAACTCCGCCAGCGCCCGTGCGGCGGCCTTTTTCATTGGCATATTTATCGTGCGCGCCTGCGCATCCAGGGCGCCGCGGAACAGGAAGGGGAACCCCAGCACATTATTGATCTGGTTGGGATAGTCCGAGCGGCCGGTAGCCATGACAAAAGGCCGCGACCCCATGGCCTCGATCACGAGTTCCGGCATGATTTCCGGCACGGGATTGGCCATGGCGAAGATCGCGGGAAAATCGGCCATGTTTTTGACATCATCGGGCTTGACACAGTCAGCCACGGAAACACCGATGAAAACATGGGCGCCGCGCAGCGCCGCCTGCAACGAAGCGTGGGAAGTCTTCACGGCATAACGCTGCTTCATTTCATTCAGGTCATCGCGCCCATCGTGGATCACGCCCTTGGAATCGCAAAGCAGAATATCCCCGGCGCCGGCATCCCGCAACATGTCGGCTATGCGGATGCCGGCGGCGCCGGCGCCATTGATCACAAAGCGCAGATCCGACAACTCCCGCTGTGACAGGCGGCAATAATTAAAGACCCCGGCCAGGGTGATCACCGCCGTGCCCCATTGATCGTCGTGAAACACCGGAATATCCAGCATTTCATCCAGCCGCCGTTCGATTTCAAAGCAGGCCGGCGCGGCAATGTCCTCGAGATTGATGCCGCCGTACATGCAGGCCATGCGTGACACGGTCTCAATTATACGTTCGGGATCCGTAGGTCCGCTATTCCGGCCTTCCAGGCGGCAGTTCTCCAGGGGCACCGGCCAGGCATCCACATCGCCAAAAGCCTTGAACAGGACCGCCTTGCCTTCCATCACGGGAAAGATTTTGCCGCGCCGTAATTGTACGAGTGGCCGAGGGATCGGCCGCGATTTCCTTCACCGCCACTCCCACGCCGGGAGTGTAGGCGATACTGAGGTCCTCCGGACCCTCCAGCGGCTTGGTCAGCAATGTGCCCACCTTGCCGCCCTTATGATATGCTAAAATTTTTTCTCGACAGTTGCTCATAGTCGGCCTAGTATATATGGGCTTTTTCGGATTGCAACGCAATTCGGACGGATATTGATGCGCCCCCATCGTCTATCGGCTAGGACATCAGGTTCTCATCCTGGAAAGCGGGGTTCGATTCCCCGTGGGGGTGCCAATGCCATTTTTTACCGGTCCGGCACCCGGCGGCGCAGTATGCGTTCCAGGCTGGCCTCCAATTCCAGTTGCGTCATTGTCGACCGGCCGGCCACCCGGTACACCAGCAGCCCTTTTGGATAAAATATGCCGTCGCGGGTCAACGGATAGGTGTTTAACAGGTTGAAATCCCGCGGAAAATCCCGCAGTGTCAGTTCCAACAGCGCATGATGCGGCACACGCCGATCAGGCGGCATGGTGGTATCCAGCAGAATCACACCTACCGGCGACGCCAGCAGAAAATCGCGCAAATCGCCCGGCGTGGAAAAAAGCGCCTGATAATCCTGGCCATCCCATGAACTGTCCGCCAGCATTTTGCTGGCGCGCAACGCAAAGTGAGTCGGCCGGCGCTGCTCACGCATGGCCACCTGGGCAACAAACATGCCTTCACCGCGCGCATCGGACGACACCAGCCAGGCCTGGCCATCGGCCTTGGAATCGGCCAGCAGATCGGCCGCCGGCATACCAAACCCGGAGCCTCCCAGCAGGCGCGGGGGGAAGGCGAACCGGGCACCCAGCAACAAAGCCAGCGACAACCCCACCAGCAGACGCGCCGGCCAGGGGCCGCGTTTGCGTCGGCACAGGATCAACACCCGGCGCGCACCGTTTAGCATCAGAATCAGCACGGCGGGGAACACCGGCAGCAGGTAGCGTCCATCA
>JAIVGW010000079.1 GCA_020201415.1 Lentisphaerota bacterium | reverse complement strand
GTCATGAAACCATAATCCAAGCCTTTTGTTGTATTGCCGGTGCAGCGAATTCCTGGGATTGCCCCATTGCCCGCCGGAAATTTCCTCCCATTCCTTCTGCGCCCGCTCGCGGTCGCCATGATTGCGGGCCCAGGGCTCCTTGGGCTCGAAATCAAAGTCATCCCCCAGCAACACCAGCCAGTCCGGTCCGGACTTCATACGAAAAGCCCCATATTGAAGACCGTCAGCGGTCACACCAAGCCGATCGGTATATTCACTGCGCCCGACATAAAGGCTGACCACTCCATCCGCCGGGCTGGTGACAATCGGTAATTCCGCGCCGGTGATTTTTCCGAGATAAGCCTGGAGTTCTCTGGCCGCCAAAGCGGTCATACGCGGCGGGCTGTCAGCCACGACAATCTGGGCATTGGGCCTTCCACTATCTACAATGTTGATCACTGCGGCGGCACAGTGGAAAATCATAAACGTGCACACCAGCAAAACCAACATTAATCCTGCAATAAACTTGTTCATTCGACCTCCTTTTTTTCCTGTTTCAGACCTCCGCCACTTTGCGCTTTTGCGGCCCCCAGCGACTGACCGCGCACCCGACGGTAATATTCACCGCCAGGGCCGTGGGCGCAATCCATTGAAAACTCAACGACGGTTGCCCGGTCAGCACATCCCAATAGCCTACCAGAATTGCCGTCGAAATGCCAAAGACACAACCGGCCACCGCCCCGCAGGGCGTGGCCCAGGGGACAAACAGTGCCATAAAGAACAAAGCAAAGATGGGCGTGACCAGGAGGTTGGTGGTCTTCTGGGTCAACTCCAGAAAATTGCCGGGGATATGGTGCATGACCAGACTGGCCGCCACAATGGCCGCGCCAATGCCAAAAGCCAGCCACTTGGCGAAAAGCATGTGGCCCTTTTCCGTTTTGGGACGCAGCCCCACCCGGTCAAGAAAATCGGTTTGCACCACGGCGGTGATGGAATTGACGCCGGAATCGATGCTGGACATGGCGGCGGCAAACAATGCGGTCATGACCAGGCCGGTAACGCCTACGGGCAAATGCCTCGCAATAAACAACGGAAAGATTGTATCGGCATGCGCGACCAGGTCGGTCCCCGGCGGCAGCAATTGCGGTTGCGCGCGAAAATATCCCAACAGGGCAAAGCCTACCAGCATCAGCAGCAGGCTCACGATCGTGGTAGCCACGGAAGTGACCAGATAGGAGCGGCGGGCCGCCGCCGCATCCACCGTGGCCATGTAGCGCTGCACGGCCGTTTGATCGCCGCCGGCCGTACAGACATTCCAAAGCAGATTGGCAAGAATGGCGCCAAATACCGTCACCCGCACCCGCGGATCAAAACTGTAAAGCGGCTGCACGTCCCAGGTGGCAACCCATGCCGTTGGCCACCAGCCGCAGCCGCCCATACGCCAGGTGATGACACCGATGGTCAGGAGCGCCCCCAGCAGCAGACAGAAAAACTGGAATAAATCCGTCATTACCACGGTGCGCAGACCGCCCACGGAAGTGTACATCACCGCTACCAGGCCGCTGCAGGCCGCCACCGCCGGCCGCCAGACTGGGTCGATCCCCAGAATCACAGTCAGGGCGCTGGTGGTGATGTAAAGCATCAACGCCATCCAGACCAGCCGCAATACCACAAACATGGTGGCCCCCAGCAGCCGCACCCCATCACCCAGACGCTGTCCCAGCAGTTCATAGGCGCTGGTAACACGCTGCTTCATCAATACCGGAATCAACCAATAGCCCACTATTATAAAACTGAAGGGAATGGACAACAGACCGGCGATGGTCATCGGACCGTGTTTGATCATTTCACCCGGCTGGGCCAGATAGGTGATCGTGCTCATCAGGGTGACAAACAGGGAAATGCCGATCAGACCGGCATTCATCCGCCCGCCGCCGGTGTAATATTCACTGGACGAGGTCTGGCGGCGCGCATAATGCCACCCCAGCAACAAAACACCCGCCGTATAAATCCCCACCAACAGCCAATCCACCGGATGCAGACGCCAGGCCGTCGAGGCCGCCAACATGGTTTCTTCCATCATCTGATATTCACTCCACCCACATCTCGATGGCCCTTGACAAGAAAACCCATGTCATATCTTCGCTTTGGTTGAATTTGCGCCATCCCGCACACTCTCCCGTCGCACAAAATATGTCGGCAGCATCACCTCACGCGTTGCAGCAGCAGGCTGTTTGATCATTTCACACACCTGCTCACTGATCGCGGCAATCGGATGCGACACGGAACTGAGCGGCGGGCAGGCATAATCGGCGCCAGGCTCATCATCAAATCCTATTACGGAAATATCATCCGGAATACGGACACCCTGCTCCCGCGCAAAATGATAAAACCCGTATGCCATGCGGTCCGTATCGAAAAAAACCGCATCGGCTTGCTGCTCCATGATGCGCGGTCCGGCCGCAAAACCATCTTCGAAATCCATGTGCGGGGTCTTGATCAGGAGTTTGACGACCTGTCCGCCGGCCGGCCGGTCAAAGGCGCCTTCAAAGCCATGGCGGCGTTCGCGCATGTTGGTGCCGCAATGCGCAATCCGGCGGTGCCCGGTGCGTAACAAACACTGAACACCTTCATAAACACCTACGGCACGATCGATCAATACGTGATCATAGGCGCGTTCATCCAGGCAGTTGACGAAAACAAAATGCATCGGCAGACCTGCCAGCACCCTGGCAGTGGAAAACTCGTTGGGCCAGGCCAGAAAAACCACATCCCGTGTCAGCCCGATCCATTCCTTCAGCATATCGCGTAACTGGTCCTCAGTCTCGCGCAGGGTTCCGGACAAGAGATAACGTCCTTCATTTTCCAACCGCTTCTGGAGAGCGGCCCGCTTGCGCGTGATAAACTCGCTTTTGGGGTTGCCGGGCGCCACTACACCCACCATGGTGATACTGCTGGTCTTCAAATTCCGCGCCGCCACATTGGGAATGTACCCCAACTCATCAACCACAGACCGCACCCGCATATAAGTTTCCGGATTAGTTCCCGGCTCGTCCTTCAACACCCTGGTTACCGTCCTGATGGAGACCCCGGCCCTGTCGGCAACATGCTTCAAAGTGGCAACCATACAAAAATACCCCAACAAGGCTCAGACAAGAAGATACCGAATGCGTGATTATAATTGCATCCTGCTCACAGTCAAACACAAAGCTAACGGATTAGCAGTTGATAACGGCGAGTTTCCACGGGCGCCACATCCCGCTCCCATGGGCGTAGATACTCCATGACCAGGGAGGTCCGACCGGCGGACAAGGCCCGCAAAATCCATTCTTCATGTCCGCCGGCTCCCAGACGGCCTTCCGCCTCTGAAGGCAAATAGCGATTGGTTACCACCATGACCAACGCGGGGTCAGGAGCACAGCCCAAACGCCACTGGTAGCCTGTGGTGGGGTTGGACTTCAGACGTAAGACAATGGTCTCACCTGGCGCAGCCACAATTGTTTGTTCTTCCGGTAATTTTTCCATATTCGCCTCATAAGTTCCACGTCGGGGCGCCACCGCGGCGCAGGCAAAGACCAGTAGTCCCGCTAAAAATGTTATTCCGTAATAATATTTCATAATCATTGCCTTGTAAGCGGTGGCTGAAAATAATGGTCCGGATTGTCAAAGGCGAAATATGGCGGCAGGTTTTCCACATCGACTGAAACGGATGCGCCATCCACCGCGAAACTCCACAATCCCGGCCGCGCAACATCCAACTCCACCCAGCCGCTCAAGCCTGCGCCAAAGAGCTCGCCGTCCGGGGTAAAGACATCCACCGGACCATCAAAGGCAATCCGGGGCGCGCGCGCATTCTCCGGGACTTCAAAAAACACCTTTGCGGGCACTGAAAGCGTCTGCCATCCTTGCGGCGCATGCAATACCATCTGAATTTGTCCGGTCCATGCGTATGGC
>JAIVGW010000312.1 GCA_020201415.1 Lentisphaerota bacterium | reverse complement strand
CATTGGATGATGGCCGCGGCAGCCATGGCGGAATCGGGCTTGTTTCCGATATTACCGGAACGGCTTTGTATTACGCCGGCGGCGGCGCCAGCGGCGGTGTCGATGGCATCGGCGGATCAGGCGGATTGGGAGGCGGTGGCGACGGCGGCGGCGGCTCGGAGCCCGGCATG
The DNA here is from genome assembly GCA_020201415.1 of Lentisphaerota bacterium. GTDB lineage: Bacteria > Verrucomicrobiota > Kiritimatiellia > JAAZAB01 > JAAZAB01 > JAIVGW01. The sequence continues at coordinate 3,765 of JAIVGW010000312.1, read as the reverse complement.
GATGGCGCAGATTGTTTCGGTGGCGGCGGCGGCGGAGCCGGCTGCAACCGCTCCGGTGGGACCGTCGCCAATGGCGGTAAGGGAGGATCCGGCATAGTGGTGATTCGTTATCCGGTGCTTTCCATTACCGTCACCAAGGAATATGATGGTGACAACTCCATCGTGGCCGAGCAGTGCCAGCTTAACGGCGTTGCGCCGGGCGATACGGTAACCCTGACGACGCTTACCGGTTCTTATATTACCGGTAAGCATATTCAGTTAGATGGCTCGCTGACTCTGTATCATGGGCCGATCCTGGGCGGCCCTGACGGCGACAATTACTCGGTGGCGCCGCCGACTGTCGGCAGCATCATGCCAAAACAGCTTTCCATAAATGTCACCAAGGAATATGACGGCAATGATTCGATATTGCTCGAACAGTGCCAACTAAATGGTGTGGTCCCGGAAGATACGGTGATCATGGCTACCCTTGACGGAGCATATGCCGATGGTCATCACGTCCAGCATGATGGCCCAATAAATCTATCAGTCTGGCCTACACTGGACGGGCCTGATTCCCATAATTACACCGTGGCGGCGCCGGCGACCGGCGATATTACCCCTGCTAATTTAACTGTGTTGGTCACGAAAATATTTGACGGTGATAATTTTATCAAGCCGGATCAATGCTCTCTGGTGGGTGTCATAGGCGGTGATTCAGTGACTCTGGCAATTTTGGCGGGCACTTATGACCTGGGATCGGGCGCCCAGACCGCCGGGCCTCTCACAGTCACCGATGGCCCCGCATTGGACGGGACCGCCGCCGGCAATTATTCGGTGACGCCGCCGCCGACCGGCGATATCAGCGTTTTCCTCTACATCGTGCAGGATGAAGCAACCATTACGATCACCAGTTACGTTGGCAACGAAGCCAGGGTGAATGTGCCGGATACGCTTGCCGATAAACCGGTCACTCGCATAGCGGAACACGCGTTCGCGGGTCATGCCGGTCTGATTACCGTTGAGCTGCCTGCCGGAATCACCAATATTGCCGGTAACGCTTTCACTGAGGCCCACGGACTTGAGTTTATCAATGTGTCCGCCAGTAACCAATTCTACAGCAGCATAAACGGTGTGTTGTTCGACAAGGCTGTGACCCTGTTTATACAGTATCCCAGAGCCCGTACCGGTTCCTATGCCATGCCCGATACGGTGCTGGAGATTGCCGAAAAATCCTTCTATGGTTGCAGTGGCCTGACTTCGGTTGAGATTCCGGAAGGCGTGACCAATATCGGGCGGTTTGCTTTTTATCAATGTGCCGGACTGCGCAGTTTGCTGATTCCAGGCAGTGTCCGCCATATCGGGGCTTCGGCATTTCAGGGATGTTACGGGCTGCAGAATATTGACTTTGGAGCCGGTAATCTCAATATTGACGAATGGGCATTTGCTGGATGCCACAGCCTGGCCGGCGCGCAATTCTTCGGTGAGGTTGGTTATATCGGGTATCGCGTGTTCAACGAGTGTGGCGCTTTGAAAGGCGTTTATTTTTCCGGTGACGCTCCCGGTCATGGCTTGGGGTTGTTTAAAGGAGCTGACCGTGTGTTTGTATATTACCGTCAAGGAACCCTGGGGTGGGGCGCGTTTTACGCGGAACGACCGACGGTCTTGTGGCCTGATATTGTCGAGACACCGGTCTTCAGTCCGGATGGCGGGGATTATCTGGTCAATAGTGTTACGGTAACCGTCACTTGTGCCACTGTGGATTCCACGATACATTACACCATCAATGGGGATGTCCCGACTCGGGAAAGTCCGGTGGTGGCCTCCGGGGGAGCGGCGGTGGTGCCTGTGCCGGGCACACTCAAAGCTCAAGCCTACCATGCGGTGATCCCCAGGAGTTCATTGAAGACGGCCATTTTCCATGCGTCTGAAGCTGTTGCCACGCCTGAATTCAATCCTGATGGTGGTGCGCATAAGGGTGACTTCATGGAGGTGACGGTTGATTGCGCGACAGCAGGCGCGACCATCCATTTCACTACGGACGGCAGTATTCCCACCCGGATCAGTCCGGCGGTGGCGGACGGTGGCTCGGTGCAGGTGTCTGTTCCCGGGACTCTGCAGGCCCGGGCCTGGAGAACGGATTTAAGGCCAAGTGCGCTGAAATCAGCTGTGTTTACCAGGCGTCCGCCTGCGCCGGATCCCGACCCGCCTGATCCGGATCCCGATTATCCCAAACCACCGGTCGGACCTTCATTGCGCGCAAATGACCGGCGGGGTGAGCTGTTCGTGAGCTATCCGTCACTTGTGAGCGTGACGGTTACAACACAATATGAACAGGATGCCGGGCTGCCGGCCGATTGGTGGGCGGTGGCTATTCCGGATTATGGGGGCGTGTGGTATTATTTAAACAACGAGTTTGAATGGGTATCTTTTCCTGCCGGCGACCATAACCTGTTTATGTGCCAGCCGGTCTACCAGGGACCGCTGATGACCATATCAGACCCCGTGGTGCTTTTACCGCCAACAATCCTGCCGCGGGGAGTGTATTACATCCATTTCGCAATGGACAAGCTGGATGGTGTGCTGAATCAATATCTGGTATGGGATAATGATATGGTGCGAGTGGTTGTGGAGTGAGGTCGCTGAACTCGTAATCCAAATTAATTGGTTACACTTTAACCACCTGCTTCGTCGATCAAACTTCGGTTGATTCCGGACGGACCCTGCGCGCCAGATAAAGCCCATTGGCGGCAGCTTTCTGCTGGAGTGGGTTTTCAAACGTGATCAATTCACCGCGTGCTTCGGCAAAAACACGGGAGAGGCGTTCCAAGAAGCGAGCGTTCGGCGGCTCATTCGACCACATAGCAAATACACCGCCGGGTTTGATGAATTGTGCCAGACGGCGCAGGCCCGCGTCGGTGTAAAAGTCAGCATGCGCGGCAGCCAGCAGCTGGTCCGGGGTATGATCAATATCCAGCAGGATGGCGTCAAATTGACGGTTGGACACATCGGGATCAAAGCCTGCCGCACGGGCCAGGGCAAAGAAATCGGCCTGGTGGTAGATGCAGCGCGGATCATCGGTCAGAGTCCGGCCGTTCGGCACCAGTGCTTTATTATGCCAATCAATGACCGATTGCATGCATTCCACGACTACCAGGCGTTTTACCTGAGGGTTTTTTAGCGCGGCAGCGGCCGTATAACCTAATCCCAGTCCGCCTACGACAACATCCCAATTCCCGCCAGGCAGCAATGCCAGGGCGCGTTCCGCAAGTTGCTCTTCAGCGGCATGGAACATGCTCGACATCAGATATTCATCATTAAGTTTGACTTCATAGACATCTTCGCCCTCCAGCAGTCGGCGTTGCAGGATCAATTCCCCTATGGGGGTCTGGCGGTAGTCCAGTTCTTCAAACAATTTTGACATGCGTTTCTTTCTAATTATTTGCCGAGTTACTTTCAAAAGGTCGGACGGTTGCGACGACGCGCAACCCTCCAGTGAAAAAATAGTCGGTTTTATTGATATTTGGAGGGTTGCGCGTCGTCGCAACCTGTTTTACATAGACTTTTGAAACCAAATCTGCCGTGATGCATTATTGTTTTTCGTGGAAGGTCATTGCCGCCGAACGTCGGCGGATGATAGTGGCGGCCGGACCGCCGTGGGATAGCCCGGCAGCCGGTTCCGCACCATTGCTTTCAGGGAGGGGACGTCCGACGCCGTGCCGTTTGCTCGATATCCGGAAAACTGGCCTGATCGGTCCAGATAAGACAGGGGGTCGGCATTGGCGG
>JAIVGW010000078.1 GCA_020201415.1 Lentisphaerota bacterium | reverse complement strand
CAAGACATCTGCGATGCGCCCCTTCTGGCAGCCCGCCTGGATCAGCCCGGTGATCCTTTGTCGGTCTATATCCGCGAACAATCCGATCCAACGCCGCCCCGGACGGACAGCGCACCCGCGCCGAAGGACCGGCCGCAGACGGCCATCCTGGCGGATACCCTTAATCAAGTACTGGATGACCAGCATCTTTATACCCCGGAACGGTTTGCCGGAATCGATTTAGACGCAAAGACCCGGGAGATGCTGCAGGAGGCGCCGGACGGTCGCAGCCTGCGACGACTCAACCTTGCGCTTTTGCAATCCGCCTATCCCGAGGCTATCACTCCCAACCGCACCATTCCACGCAACTTTTTCATACCGCATGGCGGCAAGGGCTGGATCTTCCTGATTACCACATTTATGGCTTTTCTACTGGGCGAAGCTTTTGCCCCCGGTTACGCCACGCGCTATTGCGTGGGCAAAAACGTCCGTGAAACCCGTTGGGGGATCGCCGGCGTTGGCGTTTTCCTGGCGCTGGTCTTCCCGGCGGTGCTTTTGTTCATAGCCCTGTATGCGCGCATTCATTTTCCCGATGTCGACCCCCAGCAGGTTCTGCCGCTGGTTGTCCGGCAACTGAACAACCCCATCATCGGCGGCCTGATTATCGGGGCCTTGCTGATGGCCGTAATGTCTTCGGCGGATTCGGCTTTAAACAGCGCCACCGCCATTTTCGTCAAGGATCTGTTTGAGCACCAGTTGGGCTGGCAGGACACGGGTGACGGACGCCTGCTCAAGCTGGCGCGCATCTGCAGCGCGGGAATGGGGGCCGCCGCCATCCTGGTGGCGGTGCTTTGGAGCGATATCATCGGACTGCTGCTGTTCACCTATCACGTTTGGGCGCCGGCCATTATCGTCCCGGTATGCGTGGGCGTATTTTCACGGAGACGCTCGCATCGGCAAACCGTCATCATTCTGGCCACCATGATAATCGCCACCGTCGGCACCATGCTTTATCGCCTGCCGCTGATGTTTTACAATAATTTTTCCATCGAAATCACAAGCCCGCGCACCCGCGGTTTCATTGAAACGTTTGATCCGGCGGTCTTCGGTGTGCTGGTGTCGCTGGCCGCCTTCATCCTGCTGTCCGTCTCGGCTCGCGTGCTTTGGGGACCGCCCGACGGCGGCAGGCGCACCGATCAGGCCACCGCTTGAGGAGAGCGGAACAAGCGCAATCACCAGGGCTGCAGCACGGCCTCGATATTTTCCAACGGCGTCATGCGGTCAACCTCGCTTTGCGCGATCAAACCGCCTTGCGGCGCGGCCAGATTGGCTTTCATGACTTCGACCGACTTCCGGACATCCGCGGGCGTGCCCTGCGGCAGGGTGGTCTGCCGGTTGATTTCACCCCAGAAAGTGATGCGCCCCCGGAACCGGCGGCCCAGTTCTTCGGGCCCCATGACCCAGACCTGGCAGTTCAGCGCGTCCACCCCCAATTCAATCAGGTCTTCAATGATGTCCATGATGCATCCGTCGGAATGCATGAAAACAAATTTGCCGGCCTGTTTTACCATTTGAAACAGTTCGGCGTAACAGGGTTTGAAAAAAGACCGCCATAATTCCGGCGATATCAGCAAAGAACGCTGCGACCCCCAGTCATCGGCAAACTGCACGCCATGGCAAGGCGCCTTGATGCAACGGGCCACCCGCCGCCGCAGGTAATCCATGAGTATGTCACGCAGACGCAGTAATTCAGCGGATTGATCCATCAGGTCCATGTAAAGGTTTTCCGTGCCGCGCAGATATTGCAGGCGTTCGAATATCTGCCCGCCGACCAGCATGGCGAAAGCATCCGGCCGGCGCCGTAACACATCCTCCGCCGGCGCGGCCAAGTCGGCTGAGAGTTCCGGCGGACGCAATCGATCCAGGGCCGACCAATCCTGCAACACCGGCTGCTTCACTTCGCCGGCAATACCGTCCTCCAGGTTCAACCAGACACTGCCCCACTCGTCGACATAGGCGCCCTTGCGCCATTCGGGTGTCAGCTCCGGGATTTCCAGCGACCGGGGATTGATGTCCACCGGATAACGCCGCAACAGCGCCACCAGGTCCTCACCATGCCGCAAAAACGCCGATGGCAGAACCCACAACTGACGCGGAATACGTTCGGGGTTTTCAAAACGCAGGGTGCGCGTCACCAACTCATATGAATCCATTATGGAATTTTTGCGCCTTTCCAGCGCAGCTAACTGGGACCTCAGGTATATTTCAATACTTCTTCCGCCGAGGTGTAACCATCCAGGATGTTGCGTATCCCGTCATCGCGCAACAGGCGCATTCCCTGCTCCATGGCCTTTTTGCGCAGCACCATGGTGGGCTTGCGCTCATTGATCAGGGCGCGAATGGCATCATTTACCGACAGATATTCATAAAGCCCCTTGCGTCCGCGGTAGCCGGTATTGTGGCATTTTTCGCAACCCTTGCCGTAATAAAAGGGCTTATCTTCGACATTCGCCCGGGTCAGGTCCAGTTGAGTCAGCAGCGCATCGTCAGGCTGGTAGGGCGTACGGCAATCAGAGCAGATCGTGCGCAACAGACGCTGCGCCAGGATTGACTCCAGGGTTGAGGAAAGCAGAAAAGGTTCGACATTCATGTCGATCAGGCGCGTCACGGCGCCCGGGGCATCGTTGGTATGCAGCGTGGTAAACACCAAGTGGCCGGTCAGCGAAGCCTGAATGGCGATCTGGGCAGTTTCCAGGTCACGGATTTCACCAATCATGATGATATCGGGATCCTGACGCAGAAAGGCCCGCAACACCCGCTGAAATGTCACGCCGATGGCTTCGTTGGCCTGCACCTGAATGATGCCTTCAATGTCGTATTCCACCGGGTCCTCCACCGTCAACAGCTTGGAGTCAATGGTGTTGATGCGCCGCAGCCCTGAATAAAGCGTGGTTGTTTTACCGGAACCGGTGGGGCCGGTTACAATCACAATGCCGTTAGACTTTTTGATATCTGTCTCAAAAGATTCAAGCACGTCATCGGGCATGCCCAGATTCTCCAGATCCAGTGAAACCGTGGAGCGGTCCAGAATACGCAACACCACACTTTCACCGAACTGCGTAGGCAGGGTTGATACACGGAAATCGATCTGGCGCCCGGCCAGCGACATCTGTAAGCGTCCGTCCTGCGGCAAGCGGCGTTCGGCGATATTTAGACTGGAAATGACCTTGATGCGCGAAACCACCGGCAGGGCCAACCGCTTGGGTGGCGGGGACATTTCATAAAGGGCGCCATCCACCCGGTAACGGATTTTAAACTCTTTTTCAAACGGTTCGAAGTGAATATCCGAGGCCTTGGACTGCACGGCTTCATAGAGCACCAGATTGACGAAGCGCACCACCGGCGCGGCATTGGCAGCCTGTTCCAGGCCCTTCAGATCATCCTTGCCCTCGATGAGTTTAAGCATGCCTTCTTCCGACTCCAGGTCGGATTCCAGGGCGGAAAGCAGATCATTCACCGAGGTCTTGTCATCCCCGTAAAGGCGGGCAATGGCATTGCGCACTTCTTCCTCGCGCGCCACCACGAAGGTAACGTCGATGCTAAGCACAAACCGGATTTCATCCATGACCTCCGCCGGAATCAGGTCGGAAACCGCCAGAGTGAGCGTGCCGGCCTCGGCTGCCACCGGCACAACATTATACATGTGCGCCACGCTGGAAGGAATAGCCTTGGCGGTTTCAGGGGTGATTTCGGTTTCGGCCAGATTGATCATGGTCACGCCCATGTGATTGGCCACCATCATCAGCAGGTCGTCTTCGTTGAGGACCCCCATGTCCAGCACGATTTTTCGCGTGGGATTGCCGGTCCGCCGGTTCTCCTCGACCACTTCCTCGATCTGGACATTGGTCAGAGCTCCGGCTTCAACCAGCATCTGTAATAAGGCATCGCCATGCACGCTATTGGGCATATCGGCATATCTCCAAGTTATGATTCGCAACAGCTTCGTAAAGCACCATTAAGTGCGCGTCCAGAGTCACCATACCCCACTTTGCGCCCGTCTGAATGTCGGAAGGAATCCGGAAAGTCTTGTTGTCGCGTATCAACTGCTGGATGGAAGGCGTGGTGATCATAATTTCAAACGCCGCCACGCGCCCGGGCCGATCGGCGCGCACCATCAACAACTGGGAAAGCACGGCCACGACCGACGAGGCCAGCTGGGTGCGAATCTGCTCCTGCTGATCCGTGGGGAAAGCGTCGACAATGCGATCCACCGTGCGCGCCGCGCCGGTGGTGTGCAGGGTGGCCATGACCAAATGGCCGGTTTCGGCAGCGGTAATAGCTGCTTCCATCGTCTCCAAATCGCGCATTTCACCCACCAGGATGACGTCCGGGTCCTGGCGCAGGGCCCGCCGCAAGGCCTCCTTGAAATTGGGCACATCCACACCGATCTCGCGCTGCGTAATCACGGATTTCTTGTGATCGTGGTAATATTCGATCGGATCCTCAATGGTGATGATGTGACAATCGCGTTCCGTGTTGATCAGATCAATCATGCTGGCCAAAGTCGAGGTCTTGCCGGACCCGGTCGGCCCGGTCACCAGGATCAGACCGCGGGGACGATAAAGCAGATCCTTCACCTGAGCAGGCAAACCAATCTCGTCGAGCGAAAGCAGTTTGGAAGGAATCTGGCGCAACACCATGCCAACCGCTCCCTTGGCTTTGAGCACACTGACACGAAAACGGGCCGCCTCGCCAAAGCTGAAGCCGAAATCCATCCCGCCGATTTCACGGACTTTCTGCTGGTAGGCCTCGGAAGTGATGCTTTTCATCAAGCGCTCGGTATCCTCCGCGGTCAGAATCGGACATTCAATGGGCTGCAGGCGGCCGTGCAGACGCAGCATCGGCGGCAATCCTACGGCAATATGCAAGTCGGAAGCGCCCTCATCCACCACCAACTGCAACAGGTCATTCATTCCGATCACGGCATTGTCGCTCATGTTTCATCTCCCATGGTAATGCCCAGGACTTCCTCCAGGGTAGTGAGCCCGGACACAACCTTGCGCAAGCCGTCCTCACGCAGGCTATGCATGCCCAACTCCCGCGCCCGGCGCCGCAGTTCATCGGATGACACCATATCATAAATCAGACTGCGCACTTCGTCGTTCATCACGAAAATCTCATACAGGCCGCGGCGCCCGCGATAACCGCTTTGAGAACAGGCATTACAACCCCGCCCTTTGAACAACTGCACCTGGCTCATCTGCTCTGCAGCGGATCCCAACTGTTTGAGTTCGGCATCGGTGGGCTTGTAAGGCTCCTTGCATTTGTCGCAGATGACGCGCACCAGACGTTGCGCCATGGGTGATGGCGCTGGGAGCGTCATTGGTGTGCAGAGTGCTGAAAACCAGGTGTCCGGTCAACGAGGCGTTGATGGCGATTTCCGCCGTGTCGTAATCGCGGATTTCACCGACCATAATGATGTTGGGCGCCTGGCGCAGCATGGAACGCAGCACTGCCGGAAAATTCAACCCGATATCCTCGCGGATTTGCACCTGGTTGATACCCGAAATCTGATATTCCACGGGATCCTCAGCCGTGATGATCTTGCGATCCGCGCGGTTCAAATGGTTCAGGCAGGCATAGAGCGTCGTGGTTTTGCCGGAACCGGTCGGGCCGGTGATCAGAATGATGCCATCGGGCAGGCCGATCAATTTTTCAAAAATCTGCTGATCATCGGCAAAGAATCCCAGGTTGGGCAGACCCAGCTCAAGATTCTGCTTGCTCAGAATACGCATGACGATGCTTTCGCCGTGCGTGGTGGGAATCACCGAAACACGCAGGTCCAGTTCCTCGCCAGCCACGTTGATTTGAATGCGACCGTCCTGTGGAATACGTTTTTCGGCAATTTTCATGCCGGCCATCAACTTCAGGCGGCTGGTGATTACCGGCTGTAAACGTTTAGGCGGATTCTCCACCTCATGCATGACGCCGTCAATGCGGTAGCGCACACGAAAACGTTTCTCCAGCGGTTCGAGATGGATATCCGAAGCACGGTTGCGTTGCGCCTCCAGAATCAAAAGGCTGACCAGCTTGATGATGGGCGCGTCGCCATCCGTGGCGTTGTCTTCATCGGCCGAATCGCCCATGTTGACCGACACGGCGTCCGAATCATCCGCGCCGTCCTCCAGAATGTCCTCAATACTTTTTTCCTCGCGGCCGTAATAGTGGTCGAGCGCTATGCCGATTTCCTCGTCAGCGGCAACCATCCCCTCCACATTGCGTTTGAGAATGTAGCGCAGGCTATCGAGGGTTTCAATATTCAGGGGGTCGCTCAATGCAACAGTCAGGGTATTTTCGTTGTCGAAGACCGGCACCACCCGGTAACGACGGGCCACTTCCGCGGGCACCTGTTCAATGACCTCCTGGCGGATGTCGTGCTCAGCCAGCACTATCACATCCATTCCCAGCTGCATGGCCACGGTTTTCAACACTTCGAGCTTGGAGATAACGCCCTCGTCCACCAATACGTCCAGAGGACTCTTATGCTCCTGCTCAGCCTGGCCGCGTGCGGCTTCAATCTGTTCGTTCCGCACCAGCCCCACGTCTCGGATAATCTCAAGAATGTAATCGTCGTTACCGGTCATGATTCAGGCTCCTGCGCGTCCGAGGCAAGACGCGCCTGCAACATTTCGCTCACTTTTCGCGGATTGGCCTTGCCTTGGGCCGTCCGCATCACCTGCCCGATCAAAAACTGCAATGGCGTTATTCCAACCCGGGTGATCTCCATTTCGCTTTCAGCCAGCAGACGCAGCATTTCTGTCATAACCCAGTTGGAAACCATTTTGGGCGCAGCGCCCAGACAAGCCGCGGCCTCGAAATAATCCGCCACATGCTTATCCGCCGAGATCACACCGGCGTCATATTCCGGCAGGCCGTATTCCCGGACCAGGCGCGCGCAGCGCTCACGCGGCAATTCCGGCAGATCGCCCTCCCATTTCCGCAGGCAGTCCTCGCTCAGTTTTACCGGCAGCAGGTCCGGATCAGGGAAATAGCGGTAATCATGCGCGTCTTCCTTGGTCCGCATGGACTCGGTCGCATTCCGAGCCGGATCCCATCTGCGCGTCTCCTGCAGCACCACACCCCCCGTCCGTAAAAGTTCGGACTGGCGCTCAATTTCATGCTTAAGGGCCTGCAGCACGCCTTTGAAGGTATTCATATTCTTGATTTCGGTTTTGACGCCCAATGGTTCCCCGGGATCGGCGCGCACACTGCAATTGATATCGCAACGCATGTTGCCTTCCTCCAGGTTACAATGGCTGATGCCGCCGTAAACCAGAATCTGCTTCAGTGCCGTCAGAAAATCATAGGCCTGCTGGGGCGATTCCAGCACAGGCTCGGTAACAATTTCCATCAACGGATGCCCGGCCCGATTGAAATCAACACCGCTGGTTTCGCGAAAATGCATGTTTTTGGCCACATCCTCTTCCAGGTGTATCCGCGTCAGATGCACCGTCTTGGTTGCGTCGCCTTCACGCGCCCCCGGCAATTCAAGCGACCCGCCCAGGCAAAGCGGCTGATCATACTGGGAAATCTGGTAGTTTTTGGGCATGTCCGGATAAAAATAATGCTTGCGGTCGAACTTGCTGCGGCGGTTGATGCGGCATCCCAGCATCATGCCGGTGCGCACCGTCAGACGGATAGCCTCGGCATTGATCACCGGCAGGGCGCCGGGATAACCCAGGCAGACCGGACAAACCAGGGTGTTGGGCGGCGCACCGAAATCAGTGGCGCAGCCGCAGAACATTTTCGTGCGGGTGTCCAGCTGCACGTGAATTTCCAGGCCTATCGCGGGATATGTCCTCATGTTGCGCCTCCCTGCCCCACCCACGGCCGGGCCGGACGCCGCAGATGCCAGTCGGTGCTCTGTTCATAGGCATACCCCACGCGCAACAAAAGATCCTCCCGGAAAGCCGGCCCCATGATCTGAAGTCCCAGCGGCAGTCCGTCCCCATTGAACCCGCAGGGCAACGACATGGCGCAGATGCCCGCCAGACTGGCCGGGGTGGTGAAAATATCGCCGAGATACATCTGCAGCGGATCGGCCGTCTTTTCCCCCAGCCGGAAGGCCGGGGTCGGGGCCACCGGCGCAAGCAGGGCATCGCATTTGCTGAAAATCTGCTTGAAATCGTCGCGGATCAGCGCGCGCACACGCTGCGCACGCAGATAATAAGCATCGTAATAACCGCTGCTGAGGACGTATGTGCCCAGAATAATCCTGCGCTTGACCTCGGGGCCGAACCCGGCCGCGCGCGTACGACAGTACATGTCCAACGGATCTGTGGCATGATCCGCGCGCCGGCCGTAACGCACACCATCAAAACGAGCCAGATTAGCCGAGGCCTCGGCGCAGGCAATGATATAATAGGTCGCCACGGCATACCTGGTAGTGGCCAGACTGACGTCCACTATTTGCGCCCCCATTTTTTCGCAATGGCGAATGGCCTCCTGAACGGCGGTCTCCGTCGCCTGATCCATGCCATCCACAAAATACTCACGGGGCAACCCGAGGCGCAAGCCCTGAAGGTCTCCCTTCAGCGCCGTCATCATGTCAGGCAGGGGCAGATCGGCCGCCGTGGAATCCAGGGGATCGGCCCCACCCATGGCCTGCAGCAGCAAAGCTGCATCACGCACATCCCTGGTGATCGGACCGCCGCAGGTCCCAGGGATTTCGGGTGACTTTAATTGATGAGTTTTCCGTCGTCGCCCCCATGGCAAATTCATCCATATTCGTGCGGCCCACGAAAACCGCGCCCGCCGCCCGCAACCTGGCAATCGCCGTGGCATCGTAGGGCGCAATATAACCATGCAGGATGGATGAGCCACAGCCGCAGGGCTGACCGGCAATGTTGATTACATCCTTGACTGCCAGCGGGACACCCAGCAAAGGCCGGCGCGCTCCGGCCCGCCGCGCCGCATCCGCCAGGCGGGCCTGCTCCAGGGCATCCGCTTCATCCAGATGCACGTAGGCGCCCAACTGCGCATCGTGCTCGCGGATGTTGCGCAACAGTTCGGAAACCAGCATTTCCGAGGTGCACTCGCCCTTTGCCATCAGCTCCAGCGCCCGCGTCAGCGTTAAATCTTGAATTTCCGACATGGTCACCCGTATTAAACTATTTTCGGCACCAGGAATTGCCCATCATGCTGCTGCGGGGCATTCTCCAACACCAGCTCACGCGCCAGGCCGGGACGCGGTTCATCTGTCCGCATGAAATTGCAGCGGTCGGTGGTATGCGCCATGGGTTCCACCCCGGTAACATCCACTTCCTCCAACTGGCGCACGTAATCAACAATTTGTTCCAATTGCGATTGAAACAGCTTCACTTCATCGGTGGTCAGATGCAAGCGCGCCAGACGCGCCACATAAGGCACGTCCATACCGCCCTTGATCTCATTCCGTGACACCGCCGCCATCGCCAACCTCCACATCCGCCAGCGTCAAATATTCGCTGCCGACGTTACCGCCCCGCCGGGCCTGAACACACAAAATTCATTGATAATGATTTTTACCTGATTAAAACCGCTTTGTCAACGCGGGGCGGCAATTATTTACATTGACTTTGAGGCGACTGATAAGATAATTATTACAGTTGTTTTATAGTTCCGGCGCATCCCTGATGCACCGGCGAGTTCCGTCAACTATCCGGAAACCAGCGTACCGGACCAAGGTAGGAGCAATCATGCAAAATTACGGCAAATCCATTCCCTCAATTTTGATCATCACCGCGGTTTTGAGCCTGACCGGCTGCGCGGCTTTCCGGGTCAAGGTCACTGACACCGATGTCGATCAGATGCCCACACTGGATGCCCGTTACGGCGCCCAGGATCTGCGCAAGCTCAGCCAGGATGTTGCCGATGAACTGGCCGCCAGCGCTTTTCTGCAGGAACAGCCCGAACGGCCGGTTATGATTGTTTACGGGGTGCAACCGCGTACCACCACCTTTGTCGACACCCAGGCCCTGACCGACCGCATCAAAACCACACTGCTGCGCGATGGCCGCGCCCAGTTTGTCAATGAAGCCCGCCGCGATCAATTGCTGAGCGAGCAGGGCTACCAGGCCGCCCAGGCCACTGAAGAAACCAGGGTAGCCGTCGGCCGCCAGACCGGGGCAAAATACATGCTGACCGGGGCGCTGGTTGAGATGGACCAGCGTTCGGGCCGCCAGGTGCGCGTCTCCAAGACCGAATTGGTTTACTACCAGCTGACCATCGATGTCACCGATCTGGAGACCAACCTGATTGTCTGGTCCACCACCAAGGAATTCGCGCGCCAGGCACGCACACCTCTGATCGGCTGGTAATTTTCCAATACATGCATTTACAGGAAAACATGCACGGAAACCGGTCTAACCGGACGGGCGGCGCTTTGCTGGTCTGCCTTTTGCTCGGTTGGGGAGGCGGGTGCCGCACACCACCGGTTGATCAGGCCCGCAATGACTTCTATGCCGGCCGTTTTACCCAAGCCGAACAACATCTCGAGACAATCCCTGAAAACAACAAGGACGAGGTGCTCTTCCTGATGGAGCGCGGCATGATCCGGCATGCCTTGCACGCCTACGATCCCAGTTCCGATGACTGGCGCCGCGCCGCTGAAAGAAATGCCTGGCTGGAGACTTACAGCATCAGCCAGGGCGCCACCAGCCTGGTAAGCAATGACCGCGTCCTGGCTTTTCGCGGCGCACCGTTTGAAATGACCCTGCTCTACTCATTCCTGGCCAAGAATTATCTCATCCAGCAGAACTGGGATTTCGCCGCCATCAGCGCCCGCAACATCATCAGGCTGCTGGAAGGCCGGGACGGCTTTCCCGAGGTGCCCTACGGACGTTACATGGCCGGATTCTGCCTGGCCCTGATCAATGACACCGGCAATGCCGCCACCCAGTATCGCGCCATCAATGAAATTTTCGAGCATGATCTGATTGATCCTGAAACCGGCCGGCGGCCCGGCACCGAAGCAAGACTGCCCGGCGCCCCGCCACCGCCGGAACTGGTGGTGTTCCTGGCCATGGGCCGCATGCCGACGCCGCAGGTTGCCGAATATCAAGCCGATGGCGTTCCACCGCATATTGAGATAATCATAGATGACCAACACCGCGACACGGCCATGTTCTTCGAC
>JAIVGW010000311.1 GCA_020201415.1 Lentisphaerota bacterium | reverse complement strand
CTGCGCCCAGCGCAGCCAGCCGATGGTTTCCATGATGATCAGGCCCTGCATCGAAAGGCCGCACCGGAATGGGCCGATGGCGTTGCGATGCCCCATGGGAACGCGTTCGCCTTGTCCGATGTTGTCCGGCACCAGAACGGCCGCGCCCATGCGCGCCAAGCGCCAGGCCATCCGCTGGTAGCCTTCGCACTGTTTGCCGCCGGCGCCATGTCCGCAACACAGGATAACCAGTGGCCAGGTCTTTTGCGCCGGGCGGCATGGCCGGTAAAGGTGCGCGGTGGCCATGCAGCCCGGCCAGGACCATGCGACCAGGTGCTCCACCTTGACTCCGGAACTCGGTTTGACGCCGGATGCGCTTATCTGAATTTCGGGGATGAAACGCTCATGCACCCCCAAACATTCACGCGCGATGCGTATGATGGCCGCACGTTCGCGCGCGATCCAGGGGCGGCGGACCGGGGTGGCCGCCGCCGCGGCTATCAGGCGCCGTTCCCCCTGGTCGAGCTGATGATAGACAGCGTCCTGTGAGACGGGCCGGCGCCGCCGGTTGTTGTGATCAATTTTGATTTTCATTATGTGACGCGCGCCGATCGCGCGCTTATGTTCAGGAAGATTCCTGAATACTTAACAGGTGGTGATAGTGCACATGGCGCAAACTGTCTTCGAATGACCGGTTAATGGCCGGGACATCCCAGCCGCGGCGGATTTCCGTCAGCATCGATTGCAATTTGTCGCGGTAAGCCGGGGCGTCAGCGCAATTGCGGGTTTCATCAGGGTCAGCCTCCAGGTCGAAAAGTACCGGCGGCTGTTCGTGGTACAGCAGTAGTTTTAAATTGTCCCGCTTCAACATGCGGCCGGGATAGCCGCGCTGGATGCCGATCGTTTCCGCCATGATGGCGTTATCCCAAGGCGCTCCGGCATCGTCGCGCAGCAGCGGCAGCAGGCTGCGTCCCGTCAGGGGGAGGTCGGTCTGCCGGCCCGCCAGGTCGAGCAGGGTGGGGCACAGGTCCAGTAGCGACACGTTGTGCGGCAGTGTGCGTCCGCCACGCAACAAGGCCGGGGCGTAAACAATCAACGGCACCCGTACCGCATCTTCGTAGAACACCATTTTATGCCATAAATTGTGCTTGCCGAGCATTTCGCCGTGGTCGGAAGTGTAGATGATGATGGTATTATCCAGTAGGCTGCGGCGTTCCGCCGCGGCGATGATCCGTCCGACCAGGTGGTCGATGTGGCTGACCATGCCGTAGTAGGCGCGCTGCACCGTGATGCGCTGCGACTCGGTCAGTTCTTCCGCGGGAGTCATCGGCTGGTAGAGTGGAATGGTTTCGCCAGGCTGCCGCCGTATGCGTGCGGCAATGTCTTCATCCCGGTAGAGATCATAGTATGCCGGCGTGGTCAGGAAAGGGGCATGCGGCTGATAGAATCCTACGAATAGCGTGAAGGGGGTGTCGTCCGGCGCGGCGGTGATATAATCCTCGGCATGCTGTGCCGCCTGCTCGTCATGGCGGAAGTGCGGTGTGATTTCGCGCGCGCCGATGTTATTTGGTACACCCTGGGGCATGTTGCGTGAATCGCCCATCTTGGTGCGGCCGGGTTTGACCCAGGCAATGGTGGGGTTCGTATCCCCGCAAAGCCGGCGTGTGAAGCCGTGGCGCCGGTCGCCCCAGAGCATATGGCTGCGTCCGGAGATGACCGTTTCGTAGCCGCCCAGGCGCATGAGCAGGGGCCAGCTGGCATAATGCGGCGACAGGCAGTCGGAATTACACCATACGTTGTTCTGGCTGCTGGTCAGGCCGGTCAGCATTGACATGCGGGAAGGGACGCAGACGGGGTTGTTGCAATAGGCATTATCAAACTGCACACCTTCGGCTGACATGCGGTCAATGTGCGGCGTGCTCATGACCGGATTGCCATGACAGCCCAGCGCGCCGGGCGTGTGCTGATCGCTCATGATGATTATGATATTGGGTTTATGTTTCATGATTTTAATTTCCGAGCCGCCTTTTCGACAATATTGATTATATCAGGCTCCTGAAAACCGAAATCCTGCGCCGGCATGCTTACTCCCAAGGTGGCGGTCAATTGACCGCGCTGGTTGAACACCGGCGCGGCGATGCTGCGGATGGCGCTGTCCTTGAAAACCGGCATGGCATATCCCAGTGTGCCGGCCTGATCGAGAAAATCGTCGAGGTTGTCCAGACTACCCCATAGATTAATACCCAATTCATTGAAATCGTGATGCCGGCGATATTCCAGGCGCTCTTCCCTGTTCCAGCAGGACTGGCAGGCCAGGGCCGTTGCGCTGTTGTAGGGTCCCATGTAACGTGCGCGCGGGGACTCGACCAGGCCGGGACGTTCCGGGGCGATACGCAGCAACACGGCTGTTTCCCATGAGCGCTGTTCTGCGAAAATTATAGTGGCGCGCGGAAGTTTGGCGGAGACGGAACGCATGATATCGGCGGCGCCCCGGCGCATGGTATGCTCCATGTAGATGTCGGCCAGGCGAAATATGGCTTCACCGAGACGGTAGCGTCGGTCAGGGGTGCGTTGCAGGTGTCCGCTGAGAATCAGAGTGTTCAGCAGAATATGTGCCGTGGGCGGCTTCACACGCATACAGGCCGCGAATTCCTTAAGCGCCAGGCCATCGGGATTGGCCGCGGCAATTTCCAGCGCCAGCATACCGCGTTGCACCGACTGCAGCGTACGTTCCTTCTTTGCTTTGTTGTTATTCATTGAAATATATCAAATTAATATTCAATATAGACGAATATACAGCCGTCTTTTAAAGCTGTCAATTGTTTTTAATGATTTTCTGTTCATGCTTCATTTGTTGTGGCATGAAACCTCAGAAATGTTTTGGAGTGTGACGCCGCTTTCCGCTTGAAGCATTTATCATTCAATTCAAAAATAGGGCTTTTACTATTTGCTTGGTTTTGTGTATTCTTCGGGGATGCCGAGCGCAACCCGCTAACTGCATAACGATAATTGCTCAAACTGTTGATTCTTGACAAAAATTGATTGTGAAGCCCTCAAAACTGTATCCAGGTAATTCTAATGAATCGGCTTGCAGTGAGCTGCCGTGGATCGACCAATATCTCCTCTATCTCCTATGATTTATCTGTATGCATCTTTACTTTGTCTTGTAAACGCTATCTGGCTGGCGCTGGTGTTTGTTTACCTCCCGGGCAACTGGTTGATGGTGTTGACCACCGGATTGCTGGCCTGGTGGCGGCCCGGAATGATTGCCTGGTGGGTGGTTGGCCTCATGGCTGTGCTGGCGTTGGCGGGCGAGGTGTTCGAATTCATCGCGGGTTTGGGCGGCGCCCGGCGGGGCGGCGCCGGGTGGAAGGCTTCGCTGGCTTGGCGTGGGCGTGGGGCTCTGGCTGTTGGCCGCCCTGTCAGCCTTCTTATAATTTCCGGGTGAATAATAGCAACTATTGAGCGAGGAGGACCATGCAAACGTTACGAGCACAATTTGAATTATTTTTCCCAGGCATGAAAATCTCAGGCTGCCTTTTTCTTACGACAATTCTCTTGCTCATATTGCCTCCTCAAGGCTTTACGGCCGGTGAGTTTGACCTCCACATCAGTGACGTTTCCGGGTTGGATCAGCCCTGGCCGCTCATCGGCGGACTGCCTTTTCCAGAGGGCGAACTGCGTGATGCCTCGCAGATCCGGATCGTCGATGGGGAAGACCGTGAGGTCGCGGCACAGATCGACGTGTCGGCTACTTGGCGCGATGGCAGTATCCGCTGGGTGCTGGCCGGGTTCACGGCAAATCCACAAGGAAAATACCGTGTGGAGTTCGGAGATGGTGTGACGAGGAGCGAGCCGGAGCGTCCACTGCGCATTGAGCAGACCGCCGACCGCCTGACGATTGACACCGGCGCGGCGGTGTATGAGTTCCTGCCCGATCGGCTGCTGCCGGAGACTGCACACATGGGCGATGTGGCTGTGCTGGCAGATGCCGGCAACGGCGCGTATCTGGTTGACAACCAGGGCCGCCTGGCGCGGGTGGCAGGCGCGTTGGCCGAAATCGAGACCGAAATCCTGAAGCAGGGCCCCATGCGCGCGGTGATCCGACGCGAGGGCTGGTATGTGACCGACGCCGGCGAGCGCGTGGCCCGGGCAAAGGCATGGTTCTACTTCGCGGCCGGCAGCCCCTACCTGAAGATCACCCATTCGCTGATTTTCACCGAAGACACCAACCGGCTGTGGTTGCGGGACTACGGACTGGCGTTCGGCACCCCGGCAGCGCCCGCACAGGTTATGTTCTCGCACCGCGAAGCGGAGGAAGCCGAGAAAGCGAATGCATTGGGAGGGAAAGCCGCTTGGGACAACCTCTCCGACGATCAAAGGCAGGCGTTTGCTCAGCTTCTGTCTGGGACAAAGGCGCGGAACTGGGAATTGTCCAGCGTGACGCCGGCGGACGAAGAGGTTTATCTGCTTCAGGACATTTACCCGCATTTACTGGAGCGCGATTTCCGCGCTGTAATCGGTCGTGGAAATCGCCAGGACATGAACCTTGGCGGCGCTAATTTCTGGCAGGAGCCCTGGGAATGGCATATGGATGTTGCCGGCGACTGGGGCGATGCACTTTATGCGCGACACGGCCTGACGGTTGTGATGCCGCAGCTTGCCCAGCAATTCCCCAAGGAGATCGCTTTCGGGCCGGATCATGCCCGTGTCGCCTTCTGGTCCGGACGTAGTGGACGGGAACTGGATTTCCGCGCCGTGACGCTTATGAACGAATTTTGGCAGGAGTGGGCGACGGGAACACATGTTGGTCGGCCTCGGGCGCCGGGCGGGCCGATGGCGCTGGCGGCGCATCCCAGCAACGCCAGCGGCGCCGCCCGGACGCACGACATCTGGCTGCTGCCGCGCAGCCTCGGGGACGACTCGCGGATCATTCAAGCCCGGGCCCGGGCGGCTTCACATCCGCCCCTCTTGCATGCCGATCCGCGCAGACTGAGTAGTTCCGGGGCGGTCGGATGGCCCGTGTCCCCCAGGAATCCGCAAAGGTTTCCCGAAGCCGAGCTTATGCTCGATGCATATTGGAGCGCGGTGATGCAGTCTTATGTTCAACTGCGCCTCACAGGATTTTTCGAATGGGGAAGAAATCACACCCTGCGGCA
Organism: Lentisphaerota bacterium; assembly: GCA_020201415.1. Taxonomy (GTDB): domain Bacteria; phylum Verrucomicrobiota; class Kiritimatiellia; order JAAZAB01; family JAAZAB01; genus JAIVGW01. The sequence continues at coordinate 5,682 of JAIVGW010000311.1, read as the reverse complement.
TGCCAGAGCCCCTTTCTTTCGCATTTCACGTCTCACCGATTACGGTTTGGGACGCTATGTTTGGGCGCTCTTCGGGCGTAGCGGTGAGCGCGGCTACTGGGAATACGGTTCCCGTTTCAATCGCTTTGTAGGCGACTGGGAACTGGCCAACTGGACAACGGATGAAAAGTTAAAGGGCTGCTTTGTCACCGGAGATAACAACCTGCCTTTCCACTGGGGCGAGAGCACGTACCAGGGAATCATCCGGTGCGAATTCGACATTACCGGACAGACAGTCCTCCCCTGGCTGCTCGAATACTACCTGACAGGTGATGAACAGGTGCTGGAATTGACCCGCATGGTGGAAGACGCTTATCGGAAACACTGGGATTTCATGATCAAGTCCTACAGCACAAGTGACTTGCATGCGCTCAGCCTGCTTTACAGTCGTGAATGGGACAACGCGCTCGGCGATATGGCCCGACAGCGGGCCGAACAGTGTATTGACCTGGACTGCCCTGTCGGGATTGATGATCAGAAACGCCATGGGGTATTGTATAAACTGGGGACGGATTTGCTGCCGATCTATGAGTACTATCAGACCACGGGCGATCCATTGGCACGCAAAGCCTTCCTGCAAGGGGTCGATTACATGTATCGCTTCGGAGACCGCCCGCACGCTCGCGGTCACTTGACCGCGGCGATGGGCGGTCAGAATTACGTCGGCATTCTCTTCGCGATTGCCTACCGCATGACGGGGAACGCCAATTATTTGCGCGTGGTCAATGACCAGATCCAGCAAGGAATCGAGCAAGCAACCAACATCACTGGGAGTGTTCACGGCGCCCAACGCGGATACGATTGTGCTCCTGGACTCGGATGCCCCGGACACCCGGCTTGTCAACCCGCCCGGCTTATGATCGACAACAAATTGTGCCTGCTTAACGAAAAGATGGATGAGTTGGTCAGGGACCTCCAAGCGGAATCGCTTGTCGATCTTTCTGGACTGTCCGTCGAGGAAATCGCCTCTTGATTCGAAGATTTCCTGAAGGAACACCATCTGGCGGCCAGGTAAATCATAAGCATGGCCCCTCAACTTTCCTGAGGTATGCTTAATAACACTGTTGGCCTCCAGAAAAAAAGAATTGACCATGCCAGCTTTGTGGGATATACACAGTATATACAAATTGGAGGTGTCATATGGTTACGAAGGTTCAGAGTTGGGGCAATAGCCAAGGGCTAAGGCTGAGTCGGCAGGTTCTCGAAGAAGCCCACATCTCGGTCGGAGACGAAGTTGACCTCGCCGTGCATGACGGGGTGATTGTCGTTGCCCCTGCAAGACGTGTTCGTGGTAGATGCAGTCTGAAGGAGTTGGTCACGAGAATTCCGCGCGACTTCAAGCCGCAGGAGGTCGATTGGGGAGAACCGGTTGGAAAGGAGGCATGGTAGTGCCAACCTACATCCCTCGGAAAGGCGACTACGTCGCGGCTACCTTCGATCCGCAATCGGGGCACGAACAGAAGGGGCGAAGGCCCGCTCTCGTGATCAGCAACGACCTCTTCAACCGGCACACTGGACTCGCCATTGTGTGTCCGATCACGAACATACGGCGTGATTATCCATTCCACGTTGCGATTGCCGACAGCAACAGTGTGACCGGTGTCGTCATGGTTGATCAGGTGAAGTCAATCTGCAAGACATGCGGCAGGCCGCCACTCTACATTCGCAATATTCAAAAAGCATTGAAATTGCCGGTTTCGGACAAGGCCGCCGGTTGTTCGATATCTTATGTGCAATTTCTGAAAAAAGTGGTTGCGTTGCGCGCGCTGAATGTGCCGATGGATACGATTGCGTCTTTGCTGGATAAGGAAAAGGCCCTGCTGCGTGTATTGAAAATTGACGCGCTCGGCAATTACGAAACCTGGTATCTGGACCAGTGCGGTGTCCGGGGCAACCGGGAAGGCCGCCTGCTGCTCACCGGCTATGATGTCGGGTTCCCCCTCTCCCAGGCTGCGATTCAGACCCACCTGGATTTCGGTCAGCGCGATCAGGAATTGTTCGCTGGCAAGGATATGGGCGAGGATGCGCGCCGGGCCATGGAAGCCTATGCGCGGGCGGCCAATGAAATCAGATCACGGGTGCGGCGTGAGCAACCTGTATTGAAATACGCGCTGCAATGGGCGCGTGAATACTGTGGCGATTAACAGCATAGGCCGTCTATCCAGCAGGAGTAAATGGTGCTGAGCTGTATCGAGAAGCACGGCAGTTTCAATTGATCCATAGCGCTTGTATTCTGCAACAAGGGCTAACTTGAATTTCTTGTTATTTGCAGCAGTTGTGGCAGAATGAGTTGCCGCATTGAGACGGAAGCTGTCTTTAAACGAGGACAAGATTTCAGAATGACCATTTCTGCGATTTTTAGAAAAACGGATATTCCCCTGGAAGTTGTGATTCTGCTGATCGCGGGCATGGCCCTGTTGATCACAGGGGTTCTGCTCTTTCCCGTGTCTTCCGGAGCGCTCCCGTATTATGCAAACGGTTTATACGGATTGCTACTGGTGATGTTCGCGCTTCAGATTGTAACGATAGGAAAAACGCCGTTTGGCGATGTGCGCCGATCAAAATTTGTCATTGCTGTGGGTGCCATAATTGCTGCCGCCGGCATTATCATTTGTGTCGTGCCGGATGTTTTTACCCGACTTTCCCGTATCCTGCTGTTTATCTGTTTTGGTCCCGGCGGTTTTCTGCTCTTTCTGCAGATGTTGTTTGCCAAAGGGAAATTCAGAACCTGGGTAAGGCAAGGCGCAATTTTTCGGCATCTGATCTTTGCCTGTTCCATGGTCTATGCTTTGTCCATGATGATTGCACTGGTTCTGTGGAATCAACAGATGCTCTCCACCCCTCTCCAGGCGATGGTTTTCTTGGTTTACGGTGGATTCATCGTATATCTTGCCTGTGTGCTTGGGGTCATCTACCGCCAGTATCCCGAGACGGGAACCCGATATAAGGGAGGAGTTGAGTTTTCCGCCGATCAGGCCATGCTCCTGCTGATGGGAATTTTCATGGTGCTTCTCGGTGTGCTGCTGATTCCTGTCAATCTGGGCAAGCTTGCCTTTTCCGGCAGCGCGCAGCTTGGCCTGCTTATGGTAATATTCGCGATTCAGATGCTTGCATCCGGAAACACGCCGATTGGTCCGTATCCACGTTCGCGGTTGATGATTGTGCTAGGCCTTTTATTCGCCGCAGTGGGCATTGTGTCGTGTATTATTCCAGATATATTGGTTCCTTTCTTGACGTTCTTGGTTGGTTTGTTAAACATCCTGGGTGGGTTTATCAACCTGATTAAAATTTTCCTTCCATTGCTGCGCCGGGCTGATACAACACGCGGTCCTGTCCATCCGATGATGCAAAAACTATTTGTGGTGCAGGTATCAATGAGTCTGCTGGCCATCATGTTCGGCACATCGATGCTTGTTCGACATCTGGTTCCCGGACTGGTCATTGGAGTCATTCTCGCTGCCAATGGATGTGTTCTTTTATATTTGCTGCATCTCCTTGTCCTGTTGGATAAGATGCAGGCTGATACGGGTGGTGGCACAAAAGTGTGTACCAGCTGAATAACGGATCTTTCCGGGAGATGCTAAAATTTAGGGTCTTCCGAAGAATCTGTGGGTAATATGGGGAAGGATTCACCACGGAGACACGGAAACACCCGCCTTCGCCAAGGCTATGGCGGGCAGGCGGAGAAGAGGTTGCTTGAATTCGCTCCGATTGCGGAGCGCATCGGTGCGAATTCAAGCAACGATATATCATCTGAGCAGGAGAATATGAGAATCAATTTATTCAATGTGCCAACCCTTAAGCAGGAACTGAAACGGATGGTGTTGTGTCGTGCCACAGGCAGATCCGCCTGCGGTAGAAAACCTCATTTTCTCCCTTAAACAGACAGTTTTGTCAAATTTCAGGTCGGCGGAACGTCGGCCTCAAATTTGACAAAATCTCCATCGCTTTTTGACTCTGTGTCTCCGCGCCTCCGTGGTGAGTTTTTTTCCGGCAGGACTTAACAGTATGGTTACAGGAAATACAGCACTGTTTCAACAACATAACGTATATAATATCAGTGAGTTGCGGGATTGTATAGCAATTAACGACCCACATGTTTTCCAGAGGAGGCCGAAATGTTAGCAAATGCAGGAGCAACATGCGAGATTTTGATGGTGCATTACCAATCGTCGGTGCGGAATGCAAGCGCCGGCAAACCGTCCGCATTGAAGAGGTTGGCCCATGGGTGCTGCTTATCCCAGGCATAGCGCACGGCCACCGGCTGCGGGACCTGGGGGTGGGTGAGGCGCACGCTGTCTGGCGCCATGACCGCGTCCGCCCAGTGGAAAACGCGGTCTTCACCGGCAATGGCGAAGCCCTGCAGGCGGTCGCCATGCCGCCAGGCCAGACCGCCGGCCGTGTGGTTAAAACGGACGATGACTGCGTCGTTTTCCAATGTATGACCGGCGTAGATCGGGCCGTAATATTCCAGCGGCTGTCCGTACACCATGCCCAAGGCCACCCGCGCGGCCCGGGCGCCATAGCCGGATTTGTTCAGGGGATGCGTGCCATCACCCAAGTCACTGGCAATGACCATGGCGGTGTTGGGGTAGTTCATGATCCGGATGAAATTCTCGCGGTCCATTCCTTTGGCGTTATCCGCGGGGGTTGCCGGCAGTGGCGCAAACTTGTTGGCGCGCATGGTTATGGGATCGTCCGGGTCCCAGGCGCAACCGCCGCCGCTTGGTTTCTGGACGTAGATAAAGGGAAATGCGCCCTGGCCCCATTCCTGCCGCCAGGCGCGGATCAGGGCGCCCATGATTGTGTAGGGGTCCACGCCGGTGATGCCCGAACCGGCTTCACCCTGATCCCATAACACTCCGCGTATGGCATAGGGCACAAAGGGACGGATGCGGGACTCGAAAAGATGTCCAATCTCCAGCCCGCGCGATGATTCTCCGGCCGGCTGCGGTTCCCATGGTGCGCGCGGCACTTTCGTGCCGGCCGCCTTGGCGGTGGCGGCCGCCTGTTCCCATGCCGTCAAGGCCTTTGCGTGTTTATGTTGCGCTGCGGCCAGATCGTAGGTTTTCGCGAATTCCGCAGCCATTGCCTGGCAGGCGGCATCCTGCCGGTAGGCTGCCTCGCTGATCCAATATCCCGCGGGCGTGCCGCCCACCGCGCCCACCAGCAGGCCCACCGGTTGATCGAGCGCCTGGTGCAGGGTCAGGCCGAACGCCGTCATCAGGGCGGAGAAAGTTTCCAGTTGTTCGCGACTGGCTGGCTGCCAACCTTCTTTACTGGATTTCATCACCCTCACGTGTGGATAGGGCGCCGCCTCCAGTAACCGCCGCAGTGCGCCATCGCCCTGCGGGCCGGGCTTGTTGGCGTAACCCTTTGTTTGTCCCGCCATGTTGGATTGCCCCGAGCCAAGCCAGACTTCACCCACCAGCACGTCCTCCAGAACCAGTTCCGTATCCGCCTGAATGACGAGCTGGTCCGGTCCGCCGGATTCCAGCGGGTCGAGTAACACGCGCCATTGGCCCTGTGCGTCGGTTTGGGCTGTTTTTGTCTGGCCGCGAAATCGTACTGTGATCATCGCGCCTGGGGTGGCTGTGCCCCAGATGGGCGTTGGCATGTCGGCTTGCAGGACCATGTGTGAGC
>JAIVGW010000310.1 GCA_020201415.1 Lentisphaerota bacterium | reverse complement strand
CGGCGGTGACGATCACGGAACGCTCCGGCAGGTAAATCGGGAAGGCCGCGTTCACATCCCGGAGGAAAAAAGACACTGGAGCCGTTTCCGACAGGATCGTGACAATGGTCGGATGTTTTCCGCGAGCGAGATTGACCTCTGAGACGGCAACGTCGAGCCGCTTGTCGCCTTTGGCGGGAAAATCGAAGGAAGCACCGACGATCACCCCCGCGCCGCCGGCGACCCGCAACTCGTCGAATTTTCCATACTTGATTTGAATGGTTCCCTGAATGCTTTCGGCGGCGAACAAAATCGAAGCGGTCCGTTTGTCTGCTTCCGTTTTCATCATTGTCGAATTCCCGTGTGTTTTGTCAAGCAAGGGCACTTCACGAATTCAAAAAATTGCAACTACTCAGGCACCTGCCCTCAACGGGCGGGTAGCTGAAGCAATTGACACTACCTAATCCCATCATTACAGAGCATAGTTTCCCACTCACCCCCGAAACGCAAGCGTAAAAGATTTGTTTTTATTTGACTTATTTTGCGGGCTTTTGCCAGGATCGTCCTGCCGGACTCGACCACCTCCCGTAATTTTGAGGTGCAAGTCAACTTCTTATGCATCTGCGGCTACGTATCGAGTATCCCCAATAATAATTGCTTTTCAAGCGAGTTGTTTTCAAAAGTCCGGACGGTTGCGACGACGCGCAACCCTCCAGTGAAAAAATAGTCGGTTTTATTGATGTTTGGAGGGTTGCGCGTCGTCGCAACCTGTTTTGCATAGACTTTTGAAACCAGATCAGGCGGCGCTGGTCTTTGCTCGCAGGAACCTGTCTAAATGGGAGAATTCACGCCTTTAATGTAGCGGAATCGGGCCCTCGATACCAATTTAGGCTGGTAAACCCAAAACCAAAACTGCGGACTGAAAAACATCCGCCTTTAAACAATCATGGCCTGATGCGGCTCAGCACCCTTCGACTCAGCTCAGGGCGGGCCCTTCGACTCAGATCAGAGCAGGCAGCGTTCGACTGAGCTTAAACCGAAGTCTTCGCCCTCCAGAGGTTCTTGCCAAACCACAGCGGCTCGGCGAGACGCCTCGCCCTACCTCCCCGGATTGGTGAAGCAACAGGTAGGGCGAACCGTCCCGGTGAGCCGAACATGAACACGTCCGTGGAGTTTTGCAAGAGACTCTAAAATATGCTGGTTTCAAATCCCAGCATTATTCAAATCCCCGCTTAATCTAGCATGAACCGCTTGATAATTTTTTTAGAGGGCGATCCCGCCAAGAGCTGGACAAGCGCTGTGCTGAGCCATATTGCGTAAGGATAAATCCTTTACCCCTGGATTGCAGTACGCACCTGTTTGATAGGTGATTATTGATGCCTTGAATATTAACCATCTTTTTATTACTTGTGAGTTATAATATCAATTGGGCATGTGTGCCCTCATTACTTGATGCATGCAACGGATTTGTCTGGTAATGGAATGCAGTTGCTTGAGTTGTTTTGATGAACAAACCCGGTGCTACAGGAGGTGCTTGTGCAATTAGTTGAACTGAAAAAGGCCTGGCCGCATTGCTCCCGTCCGGAAAGGGTGGTGTGGGCGGTGGCGGAACATAATGGGCGGCGCAGCATCTGCCCCCTGGGGTGGAAGATGAAAACATCCATCAAGCCCCCGATGATGGCGGTGAGCATCGCCCCGGCACGGTTTACCCACGAGCTGGTGGCCGATTCCGGAGAGTTTGTGCTGGCCTGGCCGGGCGAAGAATTGGCCGAAGCTACCATGTTGTGCGGCACTCGCAGTGGTCGTGACCATGACAAATTTGCCGAGACCGGGCTGACAGCGCTGCCGGCCCGTCACGTCAGGGCGCCGATCATCAAGGAATGCAATGTGAATTTCGAGTGTCGTGTGGCGGGCCAACTCAAATCGGGCGACCACACGATATTTACCGGCGAAATCCTGGCGGCCTGGGTCAATGATGCTCCATCGCGGGCGCTGTGTTCGGTGGATGAGTCAGCGGGATACGAATTTCTGTTGGAACGCAATGGCTACCGTTTCGGGGTGGTCAAGACATGAAGAAATGATACTACTCAATACCGAGATGTTGTAATATGAATATGCCTTTGATTGTGCGATGGCTGATCTTGTCGCTGGCGGTATGGATTTCCGCGGAACTGATCCCGGGGATTGATTACGACCGCCCCGGCAGCATCCTGATAGCTTCGTTGGTGCTCGGTGTGCTCAATGCCCTGGTCAAGCCGCTGTTAATGCTGCTGGCGCTGCCGTTTATTGTGGTTACGCTGGGATTGTTTTTGCTGGTCATCAATGCCGCGTTATTCATGTTCAGCGCCTGGCTGGTGCCGGGATTTTATGTGTCAGGCTTCTGGGCCGCCGTGGCCGGCAGTCTGGTGGTCAGTGTGATCAGTTGGTTGATGGGGCGTCCGCCCGGGCGGCGTCCCATGAATATCGAGATTCACGAACTGGATTATCGCAACACGACTAAACCGCCCCCCGGGGTCGGCCCGGTAATTGACGTGGATGAGACCTGAACCGATTAAGGCGGCCGCGGCCGGTTGTCGGCTCCCCCTGAGCGAAGACAAAAGGTGGCCGTGGCCGCCTTGGTGGCTTTTACTCAGTGGCTGACGGCTGACTGAGGGTCACGGTTCCGTCCTCAACCACGAACCGCACGTACATGGCGCCGGCGTCTTCCGGAGCCTTGTCTGAGGCCTTCAGGGTCTGGCCGTCGCCCTTGATCTCCGTCGGCTCCAGGGGGATGGTGCGGTGCGGTTCGGCCATGCCGCCCTGGGCTTTCCACCAAAGACATTCAAAGGACACTTTGCCGGAGCCCTTGGCTTGCACGCTGATGTTGTATTGTTTGCCCGGCTTGACGGGGAAGCGGGTGGAGTGCAAAAAAGTTTTGCCTCCCGTCAGAGTGATGGTTCCGGCGCCGGGATCAACTTCGGCGCCGCTGGGGCCGTTGATCTGGTACCAGAACCAGGAGCTGTCGCTTTGCAACGGGCTGAACTTGGTCTGTTTGAATCCGGGATCATTGATCAGATTGGCGGCGCTGGCACTGGCAGCCAGGATTCCACCGGCGATCATAATTCCTAATACAGTTAATTTGATTTTTGACGTCTTCATGAACTCCTCCGTTTGCTCAATGATTTGACGCCGAGCTTGTTCACGGCGCTTTTTCGATTTGTTCTTGCAAAGAATTTACACCATCGGCGCCACCTCCTTTCGGTTTCATAGCCGGATATCCGGGAAAATCACCCGCGTTGCCGGAGCAGACGGCTACTGTCTTGCAAATCAATTCCATTTTAATATTTTGCAAAGCTTTTGCAAGTATTTTTGGCAATAATACTTTGCCCGCCGGTGGAAAAGGTGTTGTCACTGTTCCAACCGGCTGGTACATTTCCAGCCAGACGGCATGGCGCGGCCTGTTAACCCTGGGTCTGTAATTTCCTTATAACCGGATAAAAAAATGGCGGAGAAGACAACCACCCCTGAAGATGTTCCGCCGGTGAAATTCAACGCCTTCGGCGGCGTATTCACGCCCAGCCTGCTGACCATTCTGGGCGTAATCATGTATTTGCGGTTTGCCGCGGTCGTGGGGCATGCCGGGTTATGGGGCACGCTGGCCATCCTGGCCGGGGCCACGCTGATCAGTCTGATTACCGCGCTGTCAATTGCCTCGATTGCCACCAACATGCGGGTCAAGGGTGGCGGCGTCTATTACCTGATCAGCCGCAGCCTCGGTGTGGAATTCGGCGGGGTGATCGCCGTGTTTTTCTATGTCGCGCAGGCCGTGGCGGTGACCATGTATGTGATGGGGTTTTCCGAGGCGCTCTTTTCCGCTTTTCCGGGACTGACCATGTCGTTCCGGGAGCTGGCCACCATGACCAATCTGGCGGTGTTTTTGTGTGTTTACATTGGCGCAGGTTGGACCATCAGATTGCAATATGTGATTCTGGGTGTGATTATTCTTTCGCTCCTGTCGTTTTTTATCGGGGCTGGTCTGGCCTTTGATCCGACCTTGTTGCGGGCCAACCTGGCGCCGCGTTGGACGCCGGGATATGGTTTTTTTGCCGTATTCGCGCTTTTTTTCCCGGCGGTTACCGGCATCATGGCCGGCGTCAACATGTCGGGCGATCTCCGGGAGCCCAGCCGGGCGATTCCCCGCGGCACCTTTGCGGCTGTCGGCGTCTCAACTTTGATCTATGTGGCCATCTGCATCATGCTGGCAGTCAGTGTACCGCGCGGAGAGTTGGTTTCCGGCGGGTTTGTCTTAAAAGACCGCGCGCTTTACGGTCCCTTGATCTATGCCGGGGTAATCTGCGCAACCATTTCCTCGGCCCTGGGCAGCATGATGGGCGCGCCGCGGATCCTGCAGGCGCTGGCGCGCGACAATATCTTTAAGCGAATCAAGTGGTTCGGACGCGGTAGCGGCCGCTCCGGCGAGCCACGCCGCGCCATCATCTTGACGTTTCTAATTGCCCAGGGCGGGATCATGGCCGGCGACCTGGATACGATAGCTCCGGTTATCACCATGTTTTTTCTGATGACCTATGGCACGGTTAATCTGGCGTGTTTTTATGAAATGCGGGCGAACAATCCCAGTTTCCGGCCTAAGTTCCGTCTGCATAACTGGTCCGTAGCCCTGCTGGGCGCCTTGGGTTGCCTGGGTGTCATGTTCCTGATCAATCCGCTTGCGGCCGCCGTGGCCATGGTTTTGTCCGGCTCGCTGTATTTTCTTATTGCGCGGGCTGAGGTGCTGGTAAAGTGGGGGGACCTGGGCAGCGGACTGGCTTACCAGCGGGCCCGCACCGCCTTGTTGAAGATGGAAAATGAACGTTATCACCCCAAAAACTGGCGGCCATCGATTCTGGCGCTCAGTGGCGGAGCCTATAACCGGCTGCATCTTTCCGAATATGCCTGCTGGCTGACCGCGGACAGCGGGATTGTCTCCATCGCCCAGGTCATTATTGGGGCTATCGAAGATCTGATGAAACGTTGGCGGGAGGCGGAGTCGCTGCTGCGGAAATTCATTCGCGAACAGGAAATCGCGGCGTTTCCCGTGGTGGTGGTTGAAAAAGACATTCATGCGGCGATTCAGGCCCTGTTGCAATGTCATGGACTGGGCGGGACGCGTCCCAACACGGTGTTGCTGGGGTGGAGCAATGACCCGGAGAAGGCAGGAATGTTTTCCGCCATGTTGGGCACAATTAAACGCATGCATCGCAGTATTGTCATTGTCGCCTGTGAGTGGTGGGCTGATGCTGAAAATGGCGCCCTGATGCTGTTGCTGGCTTACCTGTTGAAAAAGAACCCCGATTGGCGCGACCGGCCTTTGCGCATCATACGCACTACCGTGCCCAAGGCGGATATCGGCAACATTGCGCGGGAGATGCGGCAGCTGCTGGCGGATTCCCGGATTGATGCCGAATTGGTGATCCTGGCCACGGAAAATGCGTTGGCCGCCGTCCGCCGCGCCATGGCGCCGTCCGCCGTCCTGTTCGCCGGATTTGCGCCGGTCGATGACGATCCTTCCGGCGAATGGCTGACTTGGTTGCATGAAGTTGTCGGTTTGCCAGGCGATGTTTTGCTGGTGTATAACACGGGCGATGCCGCGCTGGGGGCCTGAGTCTGGTGTTTGACGCGTTTTTGGAGGGAATTGATGATGAAGTTTTCAGAAGCCCGGCCCGGGCGGATTTTTGTGTTGCGCCTGGAAGACGGCGATGTGCTGCATGAATGTGTCGAGCAGTTTGCCTTGGAACAGGGTGTTCGCGCAGCGACCCTGGTGGCGGTGGGTGGCGCCGATGCCGGCAGCCGTCTGGTGGTGGGGCCGGCCGATGGACGCGCCGCGCCTATTGTGCCCATGGAGCATTTACTGGACGGTGTGCACGAAGTGGCGGGAGTCGGCACGATTTTTCCCGATGAACAGGGGCGTCCGACCCTGCATATGCATCTGGCGGCCGGACGTCAGGCTCAGACCGTGACCGGGTGCGTCCGGCGTGGCGTGCGGGTCTGGCATGTGCTGGAACTGGTGCTACAGGAACTGGTGCATACAACTGCGCTGCGTCGGCTGGACCAGGCCACCGGGTTTCAGTTGCTGGATCCTGGGTGAGGCATCCGCTCCGACCAACACCGGTCGGAGCGGGTGTGCCGGGGCTCAGGCCTGTCCGCGTTGCGCCAGCATGCGATCGATCATGAAAATGGCTCCGGGTGCGTCATGGGCCATTTTGATTTTTTGTACAACGGCATCCACCGTGGATTCCTCCTCGACCTGTTCCGTGACGAACCATTGCAGGAAGTTGAGCGTGGCGTTATCCTTTTCCGCGCAGGCCAGTTCGACAAGCTGATCGAACTCCTTGGTAACCGAGCATTCGTGCTGATAGGCTGCTTCAAAGGCGGCCAACGGGCTGTCCCATTCCATCGGTGGCGCCTGGATGGCTTCCAGCATTATGCGTCCGCCGCGCTCCTTGAGGTAACTGTAGAGGCGCATGGCATGCCCCGTTTCCTCCTGGGCTTGTAATTCCATCCAGTGGGCGCCGCCCTCCATGTTGAGATCATGGAAAAAAGCCGCCATGGCCAGGTAAAGGCGTGAATTGTAAAACTCATGATTCATCTGTTCGTTAAGCGCCGTGGCCATCTTCTTGCCGATCATAGTCGTCCTCCCTTTGTTTTTTACTGCAATATTCCAATACAACTGCCATTGCCTAAACTGACTTGCAAATTCAGAATCATATATGTCCTGCTATGATGTTTGCAAAACAATCATTGGCCCTGTTGTCCGTCCGCAACCGTCCGGCATTGATGACAGAGCCCGCGGAATTCAACGTGCACTGATGCCACTGTCCCGAAAGCGTCCGCTTCAGCGGGAATGGGGCGGAGCGCGCTGACCGGCACATCCAGCACCCTGCTGCATTTTGAACAGATGAAATGACTATGCGGGCTGAGATCGGCATCGTATCTGGCCCGTTCGCGCACGGTGGTCACGCGCATGATCAGGCCCCGGGCCTCAAGCAGCCGCAGGTTGCGATAGACGGTATCCAGTGAAATGGCCGGCAGACGTTGGCGCACCTGCTCGTAAATGGTTTCAGCATCGGGGTGGATTTTCCGGGCCGCCAACTCGCGCAGAATTGCCAGTCTTTGAGGCGTGGGTCTTACCGCATGCCGCCGCAGTGACTTCGGCAGGCCTTTGCCGCCGGTTGTGATTCTGTTGATCTGTTTTAAATTAGCCATGGTTTACAATAGTAATTATTCCTGTTTTAAGAAATTTATTTGAAATGAGTGATCACGTCAAGCGAAATTCATGGATGATGTAAGAT